>CBFGOU010000009.1:0-23736 GCA_965650445.1 uncultured Oxalobacteraceae bacterium
TGCGGCTGCTGGCACCGCTCGGCTTCGAGGTGCGCGAAGCCGGCAACGGCCAGGTGGCGGTCGAGCTATGGCAGGCCTGGCCGGCGCACCTGATCTGGATGGACATGCGCATGCCCATCATGGACGGGCGCGCCGCCACGCGCCGCATCAAGGCCAGCCCCAAGGGCGGCGCCACCGTCGTCATCGCGCTGACCGCCAGCAGTTTCGAGGAGGAGCGCGCCGACATCCTGGCCGCCGGCTGCGACGACTTCCTGCGCAAGCCCTTCCACGAATCCGATCTGTTCGCGCTCATGCAGAAGCACCTGGGCGTGCACTTCATCTACCAGCAGGATGGCGGCGCCGGCCCGGCGGCGGCGGTGAACTGCGATACCGGGGCGCTGCGGGCGCTGCCCGCAAGCCTGCGCAACACACTCGAACAAGCCCTCGTGCAACTCGATACGGCGGCGGTGACTGCCGCCATTGCCGGGATCAGCGAACCGTCCCTGGCGCACGCGCTGGCCACGCTGGCCAGCGAGTTTCAGTACACCCAGATTTTGCGGCTGCTGCAGGGCGCCAATCAAAAGGAGATGCCGTGAATCCGTCTTGCTCCTTGCATGAAAAAGGCAGAACATGGAACATGCGGCGGTGTCTAAGCGTCCACAGGCAGGAGGAAGCATGAATACGGCGATCGCCAATGTGCAAGAAAATCCAGTCCCCAAAGACCGCATCCTGATCGTCGACGACACGCCCGCCAATTTGCGCCTGCTGATGCACATTCTCGATGCGCATGGCTTCAGCGTGCATCCCGCCAGCGACGGGGAAACCGCGCTGCGCTTCGTGCAAGCGACCCTGCCCGACCTGATCGTGCTGGACGTGATCATGCCGGCCATGGATGGCTACCAGGTGTGCGAGCGCCTCAAGGCCGATGAGCGCACGCGCGACATCCCCATCATTTTCGTCAGTTCCGCCGATCAGGAACTGGACAAGGTGAAGGCCTTCGCCAGCGGTGGCGTCGACTACATCGTGCGCCCCCTGCAGGCCGAGGAAGTGCTGGCGCGGATCAAGACCCACCTGGCCTTGCGCCACCTGCAAAAAGGCCTGGAACAGCGGGTCGAGGAGCGCACGGCCGAACTGACCGAACGCACCGCCGAGCTGCTCGAAGCGAACCAAAAGCTGCGCGCGGAAAACCTCGAACGCAAACAGGCCGAAGACCGTATCCGCTACATGGCCCATTACGACACCCTGACCGGCCTGCCCAACCGGGTACTGTTCCTGGACCGGGTCACCCAGGCCATCGCCCAGGCCCACCGCAACGAATGCCGCCTGGCACTGCTGTTCATCGATCTGGATTATTTTAAGCACATCAACGATTCGCTCGGCCACCAGGTCGGCGACCATTTGCTGCAACTGGTCGCCACCTGCCTGCAGCAATGCCTGCGCGAAGGCGACAGCGTGGCCCGCCTGGGCGGCGACGAGTTCGTCGTCAGCCTGATCCTGCTCAACGACAGCGGCGACGCCGCCCGGGTCGCACAGAAAATCCTGGCAGCCCTGGATCAATCCTTCGTCGTCGCCAACCACGAACTGCATATCAGCGGCAGCATCGGCATCGGCCTGTATCCGGACGACGGCCTGGACGCGGATACCTTGATGCGCGCCGCCGATGCCGCCATGTACTTCGCCAAGGAAAACGGGCGCGGCTGCTATCAGTATTTCACTCCGGCCATCAACAAACGCGCCCGCCAACGCCTGGAAATGGGCACCCGCCTGCGCCGCGCCTTCACGCAGGACGAATTCGCCCTGCACTTCCAGCCCCAGGTGGACATGGAAAACGGCCATATCTTCTCCGCCGAAGCCCTGCTGCGCTGGCGCCAGCCGGGCAAACAGGTGCCGATCGCCTGCGGCGCCTTCATCGCCATCGCCGAAGAGACCGGCCTGATCCTGCAGATCGGACAGTGGGTATTGCGCCAGGCCTGCCTGCAGCTCAAGCGCTGGCACGATGCCGGCCATGGCGCCATGCGCGTCGCCGTCAACCTGTCGCCGCGACAATTCTATCAACCCAACTTCCTGGCCACCATCAAGGACATCCTGGACGAAACCGGATTGCCACCCACCGCGCTGGACCTGGAAATCACTGAAAGCCTGCTGTTGCAGCGCAGCGACGACAACATCGCCACCCTCAAGGCACTCGGCAACATGGGCATCCAGCTCTCGGTCGACGATTTCGGCACCGGCTATTCAAGCCTGGCCTATCTGCAGCGCTTTCCGGTGCACGCGCTGAAAATCGACCAATCCTTCGTGCGCGGCATCGGCTGCAACGCCGGCAACACCGCCCTGGTGACGGCCATCATCGCGATGGCGCAAAGCCTGCACTTGAAAGTGCTGGCCGAAGGCGTGGAAACGCCGCAACAGATTCAGTTCCTGAAAGCGCACGGCTGTCTTGCCGCGCAAGGCTGGTATTACAGCAAAGCGGTCGCGGCGGAAACCTTGGGTGGATTGCTGCATGACCAAAAAGTGTCGCCAACGCATTGCGCCTGGCCGAACAAGATGAGCACGCAGCGCGCCGAGGAAAAATAGCCTATTGCGCTGTGAAGTTCAGCGGCTTTGCCTGCATCGCCGGCAGGTCGAACACGCGCACGCCGCGGCCGGCCATGCGGCCCTGGACGCGCACGCCGCCCAGATCGAGCGTGCCCGGCCAGCCCGCCGCCGGTACGCTCAGCCGCACCGGCTCGCTGGCGGTATAGAACCACTGGCCGCGCTCGCGCCACAATGCCGCCGAGGCGCCGTACCGGCGTGCCGCCAGCGCATAGCCCTGCGCCGCCAGCTGCTTGCCGTGGCCCAGGAACAGATAATCGAGCCCGGCGCCGCGCAGGGCCACGATGCCGTAGCGGCCCAGCAGGCGCTGGCCCTGGTGCGCGAACACCCCGCGCTCGGCGTCGTTCGAGATGATGGTCTGCTGGCGCCCGCCGGCCGTGCTGACCCGCAAAGCCAAGGCGCCCTCGCCCGCATTGATCTCCTCCACGCCGCGCACCTGGCCGCCCGCGTCCATGATGGCCGTGAACGGATGGGACCACGCCTGGCCCTGCTGGCGCACCACCAGCGTCGGCAGCGGCAGGCGGTCGATGCCGTCCGGGAGCACGCCGGGCACCCACGCGGTCGACGGCGGCGCCTGCACCGAGAAGAACTCGCGCCGGGTATCGCCCTGCAGCCAGACCTGCATGTCCACCGCGCGCTCGGGCAGCTCGAGCGCAAAATGCGCCTTGAGCGGCTGCCTGGATGTGAGCGACTTGCGCTCGCTCCAGAAGTCGTAGCCGAACAGGTCGCCGTCGGCGAATGCCAGCCGCTGCGACGGGGCGGTCGCAAGCGGCTCGCCGGCGGCGCTCTCGAAGGCCATCGACTGGCCCAGATTGTGATAGATGTAATCGTGGTACTTGTCCTTGCCGTTGCGGCGGCGCGAACGGAAGATGTCGACGAAGTAGCCGTTGTGCTCGTCCAGCCGCACCGTGCCCAGCACGCGCCGCTGCTGGGCATCGGTGGCCGGCTCCACAAAGCCCACATCCGAAAACGTCGCCCACGGAAAGGCCGGCGCCGCGCTGCCGGGCTGCGGGTACACCGCGTCGACCGACAGCGGATGGTCGGTTTTCATGGACGGATAGGTGGATGCCCCGTCCACCACCACCGTGTTATGCGCCGGGAACTGGGCATAGTACTGAAGATGGTCGTTCTGCAGATAACCCGAACCGCGCCCGCTCTCCGGCGCCACGCTCAGGCCCTGCGCGAACAGCTCCATGGCGATGCCGTTGGCGTGCGCGTGATTGCCCGCCGACCCGGCCTGCGAAATAACCAGATCGTCGTTGCGCTGGATAAGCCAGCTGGCATTGGGCGCGTAAAACGTCGGCGTCTGATAAGCGCTCACGCTGGCCTGGGGCGCGTCGCCGGCCGGCGCCGCGTGGGCGAGCAGCGCATGCACGCCCGCCCCCGCAGCCGGCCTGGACGACTGCGCCCCGCTGGCGGCGCGCACTGCCGCGCGCAGGCTGGCGAAGTGGCGCGCCTCCCCCGTCCTTCCGTGCCGTTCGGCGTGGGCCTGCAACTGTTCGATCGGGCCGGTGCGCAGGTAGTCGTAGCGGGTGTCGCCGAAGCCGGCCATGCGGCCGTTCGGCAGCAGATACTGCGGCAGCGCCGACGCCGCGCGCGCCAGCACCGGCATCTGCGGCAGCAGGTCGATGCCGAACAGGCGCTCCAGCAGGTCGAGGCATTCCAGATAGTCGCTGAGCACATTGAGCGAATAGGCCGGCGACTCGTTCCAGATGCCGGTCTTGTCGTCGTAGCCGTAATCGAGCAGGCGCTGGAGCGACCACTGGCGCATGCCGCTGCCATCGGTCACCGCGCGCACATAATGGGCGGCGCCGCGGCCATCGGCGTACTGCGCGTCCGGCGCCAGCACGGCGGCGATCTGCAGCACGAAGCGCGCCTTGATCAGGTTCCAGTTATTCCACGGCACGCCGTTGGCCAGAATCACGTCCGCCCATTTCTTGAAGGCGGCGTCGTACATGGCCGCCTTCGCGCCGGCGTGGGCGCGCAGGTAGCCGTGCATGAAGTCGAAGGTCTCGGTCAGCGGACCGACGATGTCTTCGTGGATCACTTCGAACGACTGCAGGCCGACGATGGTCTGGTCATGCGCCCGATTAAGATCGACCGGCAGCTCGCGGTAGTAAATTCCCGTCATGTAGGTGTCGAAGATCGCGCCGGCGAAGGCCGCGTATTCCTCCTCGCCGGTGTACCAGTACAGGAAGGCGGCATCGCGCGCCAGTTCGGCGATGCGCATATTGATCGCTTCGATGATCCTGCCGGTCTTTTGCTGGGGCACCCATTCCCACGGCTTGCCGGGCGCATCCCGGTTCTGCAGGTACAGCAGATCGTTCTCACCCATGTAGGGCTTGATGTCTTCCAGCTTCGGGGTCATGTAGGCGGTGCTGGTATCGCGTCCGCCGGTAAAGCGCACCGTCGGCGCCGGTGCCTGGCCGCCGGCGCGCGCATACAGCCCGTCCTTCACATACACCTGCGTATGCCGGCCCTGCCAATACATCTGCAGGCGCGACACGATCCAGGCCGGATCGCTGCGGTGCCGCTCGACATACGGCCGCACCCTCGCCTTGATCGCCGCCAGGCTGCGGGCCGCCGTGTCGTCGCGGGCGATGCGCTCGCGCAGCGCCTGCGTTCCGGCCTCGGCACCGGCGACCAGGCGCGGGTGCAGGCCCGCCGGCTCCATGGACGCAGCCGCCGCGAATGCACTGGCCGCGAAAGCGAATATGGCGATGGCCAAGGCGGCCCGCCGGCTGAAGCATTGCATGATCTTTGTCTCCGAAAAGGCCGAATTTGTTATCGATAACTTTTCCGTTATTATTGCATTGAATCCTCGCGCTTGACACTATTTTCTAAGCAAACCATGCCCTTTCCAAAGCTCCTGCTATTGCTCGCCCTACTCCCGCTGCCCCTGCTGGCAGCCGAGTATCAATGGTCCGCCACAGTCGACGAGGTGGTGTCCACCGAGACCGGCGACCACCCGCGCGCCTTCCTCTGGATACCACCGGCATGCCACAAGGTGCGTGCCGTCGTCATTGGCCAGCACAATATGCAGGAAGAGCCGATTCTGGAGCATCCTCTCATGCGCAAAGCCCTGGCCGGGCTGTGCTTCGGCGCGGTCTGGGTGACGCCGGCGATGGGATCGAATCATTTCCGCTTCGACCGCGGCGCCGGCGCCATGCTCGACCGCCTGATGCGCACCCTGGCCGACAAGTCGGGCTACCGCGAGCTGGCACGCGCGCCACTGGCGCCGATCGGCCATTCGGCCATGGCCTCGTTCGGCTGGGATATGGCGGCCTGGGATCCGAAACGCGTGCTGGCAGTGATTTCGACCAGTGGCATGTGGCCGTATTTCAAGGAGACCGGTAGCGGCAACAGCGCCAGTCCCGACTGGGGCGGGCGCAGCGTCGACGGCGTTCCCGGACTGGTCATCAAAGGCGAGTACGAGGTGCAAGGCAATATGCGCGACGGCTGGTACGCCGAACAGAAAGGCGACTCGCTCGAACGCCACCCGCAGACGGTCCTGACGCACGTCATCGAACCGGGCGGCGGCCACTTCGAAGTCTCCGACCGGCGCGTCGCCCTGATGGCGCTGTTTCTGCGCAAGGCCGCGCAATACCGCCTTCCCCGTGGCCGGGGCGCCATGAAGCCGATCGATCCGCGCCGCAGCGGATGGCTGTTCGACGGCTGGCAGCAGGGCACCGCGCCGGCGGCGCCGGCGGCCCCGGTGGCCGGCTACCGCGGACCGCGCGAACAGGCTTTCTGGGCCTTCGATGGCGGCATGGCCAGGGCGGTCGAAGCCTTTCAGGGCCGCTTCCGGCATCAGCGCGCGCTGCTGATCGGCTACCAGCAGCAGGATGGCTTGACGCGGCCACGGCCCGACCACGCAATGGTGCATCTGAAATTCGAACCACAGGAGGACGGCATCACCTTCAGGCTGCGCGGCGGCTTCTGGGATCGGGTACCGGGTGACGGCAAGCCGGACGAAGGCACTGGCGGCTGGGGCAAGTTCCTCGGCCCGGGCACGCGCGCGGGCGATGAGCTGCCCCATCCGGACGCCGAACAGGCCGCGCGCATGCGCATCACCCGCATTTGCGGCCCGGTCGTGCAGATCTCGCCCGACACCTTCTCGATCCGCTTCTACCGCATGGGCATGACCAACGCCAAGCGTTCGAACGACATGTGGTTTGCGCTGTCCTGGCCCGGCGACGGCCAGTACAAGCCCATGGTCCAGCAGGCACAACTGCAGATCCCGCTGACCAACACGCAGGGACAGGCGCAGACACTGGATTTTCCTGCCATCCCCGACCAGCACGCGCGCCGCACGCTGGCGCCGGTCCAGCTTGCCGCGACCTCGAGCGCGGGTGTGCCGGTCTACTATTATGTGCGCGAGGGGCCGGCCGAAGTCGACGACAACGGCCTGCTGACGTTCACCGCCATTCCGCCCAAGAGCAGGTTTCCGATCGAGGTCACGGTCGTGGCCTGGCAGTGGGGGCGCTCGATCGAACCCAGGCTGCAGACGGCGGCGCCGCTGGAGCGGCGCTTTCTGATCACGCGCTAAAGTCGTCCCCGCGAGGCGCGGGTCCATACTGCGCGAACACCTTCTCGTCGCTCAGCTCAGCATGGGTCCCGGCTTTTGCGAGAACGACTGGAACCTTGCTTGAGCTAGTCTGCAAGCGTTCTGATCCACCGCGCGAATGCCTCGTTCTCGAACTCGTAAGTGTCGCGCGGAGATTTGACCACAACATCCGATAGCTTTGCCATCGCACGTTGCACGTGAGTTACTTGAAGCGTATCGACACCAATCTCCTTGCGCAATTTTGCAAGCACAGCCGCGCTGAACGGTTTCAAAGAAGGATCCTGCGCCAACATGCGCACGAGCGCCTTTTGGGTGGCGTCAAGCGCCGCCCACGCGCCCTCGTGGTTCTCGGTGCGCGCCAGGCGATCGGCCACGGCTTGCATCGCCTCGTCGAGCTTTAGCGATGGATCGAGCACCATATTGACCACCCCGACAAGAAACGGCTCGGGCTGCTGGCCAAACGCGACGAATGCTTTCCATGCCAGTGCGACCGGCAGAGTTCGCTGGGTCGATTCTTCGAAACGCTGCGCAATATATTCAACGAAATCCCGGTCTAGCTTGGGGAAGTCCGCTATGGCCGAGCCCGTTGAATACAAGGGCGCGTTCGAATTGGAAAACACATGGGCCAGATGCGTACGCGACGAGCCCGTAAATACGACGCGCAGGCGAGCCTGGTTCTTGACCATCGCGGTGCGTAAGGCCGTTGCCACCGCCTCATGTTCACGCGTTCTGGCCAATTCCTGCGCCTCGTCGACGAGCAGCAACAGCGGCGCCTTCTTGCACAACGAGGTAATCAGCACGTCAATTTGAAGAGCGATGTCCGTCTGCGCCTTCGCGCCCCGCTCGGAGAGCTCGATTTCGCCCTCGATCGTTGAACCTGGCAATTCGGCTTTCGCCTTGATCTTCTTAATCGGCGCATTGAGCTTGGCTACGAGAGAATCGAACGCGCCTTTGGGCTCCGATGCCTGTTCAAGCCCGCGTACGATGGCCGCACCCGGCCACATGCGCGTTTGCCAGAGATCGGCGTAGGCGACGGTGTAACCGGCTTGCTGAGCGGCAGGGCTAAGATCCTTCAGAAGAAATGAGGTCTTCCCCGCCCGGCGCGGCGCGAAAATCGTCGTTGAGGTGACCATGCCAGCATCGAGCGTGTCGAGGTAGACCCTGGCGAGTGCTGGTCTGTGATAATGCCAGATCTCGGTGAGCTTCATGGCGTTATATGAAATTATCTCTGGTTTGTATAATTATACCGAGACCTGATAATTTCGACCCGCGGCGCCCTGCACCGAACTGTAATCGTTTGCATCGCCGATTGCAGCGCCCATGCCGGAGATGACACAATGGCGGCCATGCCGCCCATTTCCCCACTCCTCATCCGCCTTGCTTGCTTCTTCGCACTGGGTTTCCTTATCTATGTTGGGCTCAGCCGATACTTCGTCGACGCGCTTCCGGTCGCCCTGCTGTTTTGGGGTGCTGCCGGCGCCAAGCACTTTGCTTCAGCTATCGTGGACATCATCCCGGCCATCGACCGCGCGGCGCGCCGTGCCGCATTCGAAAAATGGGGTGGGCGCTATTACACGTTCGACGGCTGTCAGATCCGCCTGTGCCTGGTCGAAGGCACGGCCTGGATTGTGGAGAACGATGTCCGGAAGATCATCTCACCGGCTGTCAGCGCGCGCGAAAAGCGCCTGCTGGGCGCGGACCACGCGCCCCTCCCCGGCTCGTCCCTGAATGCATATAGCGAGCACGGTTTATTGCGCCTGTTGAAAGTACGGCTGACGCGGCGGGGAGGAGAAACAGAAATGAAGAAATTCACTGTATGGCTGCAAAACGAAGCGATACCGAACGTCAAGCGTTTTCCCGCGTCGTCGTTCACGTGACGACAAATCCGATTACATCCTGCGGAATCGTTCAGGCTTGAAGCGCGATGGTGGCTCCTGTCCGGAATCGTCCCGCACCGCTTCCCCCTCCCCTGCATGGACCACATGCAAAGTTTGCGTCGGGAATGCAAACTCGATGCCGCGTTCCCTGAACGTGCGGTAAATGTCCAGAAAGATGGCCTGCCGCACGTCCATGTGCACGGCGTAATCGGCGCTGTTGACGATGTAGACGACTTCAAAATCGAGGGACGAGGGACCGAAGCCCGAGAAATGCGCACGGTCGAAACGCACCTGTTTCTGCGCGCCGACAATCGACGCCAGCAATTGCGGGACGGCGCTGACCTGCTCTTCCGCTGTTCCGTAGGTGATGCCCAGCTGGAATGCCACACGCCGGCTTTCCATCCGCTTCAGGTTATGAATCCGGCTCTTGAGCAAGTCCGTGTTCGAGAAAATGATTTCCTCGCCATCGAGACTGCGCACCCTGGTGGTTTTCAAACCGACGTATTCAACCGTCCCGGCAACGCTGTCGACGGTGATGAAGTCGCCGATGACAAAGGGCTTGTCGAGAACGATCGACAGCGACGCGAACAGGTCGCCCAGGATATTCTGGACCGCCAGCGCGACCGCGATGCCGCCGATACCGAGACTGGCCACCAGGGTCGTGATATTGACGCCCAAATTGTCCAGCATCATCAGCAGGACGACCACCCACACGGCCACCCGCGCGATGAAGCCCAGTGCGGCGGTCGAGGTCGAGCGGCCAGGATCGGCCCGCGCGCTGCTGCGGTATTGCAACAGCCATGCGCGCACGGCGCGGTCGCCCCAGATGGCCGCCTGCACCAGCGCGGCACAGATCACGGTGCGGTTGATGAACAGTTCGGCGCGCCCGCTGAGCGTCAGGAAGGTCGACCCCGCGTAGATGCCAATGATGAGCATGACAAACACCCGTGTTGCCGACAGCGTATCGACCAGGATATCGTCGAGGCCTGTGCTGGTGCGTGCTGCGACGGCGCGCAAACGGCGCACCAGCACCGATTGCATGAAACAGAGAACCAGCGTGAGCGAAACGGCCACGCTGCCCGCGGAAATCCACTGCATCGTGGTGTTGCCTAGAAAAATAAAATTCATAAACATTCCTGTCATTAAAGGGGCCGCTAGGACCGGACAGCGGGATGCTCCCGCAGGGCGGGCTCGGCACTAGCCTGCTCGTCTTTCAGTTCTTTGCTCAGGAAGAAATTCAGGGCCGTTCGGATCACCGCGATGGCGGCCAGCTTGCCGATCCGGTCCCAGGTCGGCGCGACCGAGGTGGACAGGATGTCGGCGGCAAGCTGCAGCTCGAGGGCCAGGGTCAGGTAGCGCGCGAAGGCGAGCCGGATGGGGATGAACGAGCTGGCCTGGCGCGCCACCAGGTGCCGCACCAGCCCGGCAATGACGACCGTCACCCCGGCGCCAATCGTGAGCGCGCCGAGCGTCTCGACCACCAGGCGGAGCCACTCGACGCCCGCGCGCACCAGTTGTTCGATTTCAATAAACACGGCGTCTCCCGTCTGCCTGAAGCGCATACTGTACGGGATATGCCGGGGTCGGCGCTGCACGGTAGGCACGCGCCCGGACTTATTCGAGGGCATAAAGCGTCCGCTCAGCAGGAGCGGTGACATAGCCATGGAGCTAGCCAGTGATCGCCCGCAGTTCGGCCTCGATCTGATGGCAGCTCGCCCTGAGCACGTCGACGAAACTGGCCACCACCGAAGCCTCCGGCCGAAATTGCGGGCGCACAAGATTAACGGAATACGGTATCGAATGGCTGAAGCGGCGGATGGTCAGGCCGAGCCCGGCGTACGACAGCGCGCTCAGCGGATTGACGATGGCGATCCCCACGCCCAGACTGACCATCTCGCACACCGCACCGGCGCTGACCGTTTCCACCACCATGCGGCGCGCGATGCCCAGTTCATTGAACAGACTGTCGACCTCCTGGCGGTAGGGATCCCCGGCCGCCAGATACACAAAGTTCTGCCCCTCGAAATCCTGCGGCGTCAATACCTTGTCTTCACGCTGGCACAGTTCGTGGCCGGCCGGCAGGACGCAGACCACATCCAGCGTGAGCAGGGTCTCGATGACGGTACCGCGCGGCGCCGCCTGCTCCTCGGTCAGTCCCAGATGGAAGCGCTGGGACGCGAGCGACTCCTGCAATAGCGAGCTTTCTTGCGGCGTGATCTTGAGGCTGACGCCGGGGAAACGCTGACGGAATTGCTGACAGGCGCGCGGCAACAGCGCGTGCGAGAAAGCAGGCAGGCAGGCCACCGACACCTGTCCCTGGCTGAAATGGCGGATCGCATCGGCCGCCCGGGCGATCGTGTCGAGGCCGACATAGGCGCGCTGCACTTCATCGAACAGCATCACCGCCTGCTCGGTGGGCGCCAGCTTGCCGTTGACGCGTTTGAACAGACACAGCTGGGTTACCTGCTCAAACCGGCTCAGTTCGCGACTGATGGTCGGCTGCGACGTGTGCAGCAATTGCGCCGCCGCCGTGGCACTCCCGGTCGTCATCACGGCCCAAAACACTTCTACATGCCGAAAGCTGAATTTCATCGTCACCCTTACCAAGCCAGGACCGCATCATATCAGAAATGAATGACCTACCGAAATATTGATATTTTTGAAAATATAAAATTTTAACTATAATTTCCCTCAATCAATACCTAACGGACCAGGACAGGGAAATCCAATGAAACAAGCTTACGTAGTGTTTGAGCCCATCAATCATGTGATGACGGTCATTGAAGCGGCCAAGCGCCGCGGCATGCACGTGGTCGTCATCCGCACGCTGCCCCTGACCCTGGCCGCGCCGTATGCGAGTGCCACATCGGCCATCGACACCGATATCGTCATCGAGAACTGGGCCGATCACGCCGCCATCGTGCAGCTGGCGAGCGAGGCCTGCGCCGGTTTCGCCGTGGCGGGCAGTTACGCCGCCGCCGAAATTACCCTGATGCCGGAAGCGCTGTTCCGCCAGCGCCATGGCCTGGCCGGACTGTCCCCCGAACAGGTTGCCATGCTCCTCAACAAGGAGCAGGTACGCGGCCGCCTTGCGGCGTCCGGCTTGACCGCGCTGGCCACCATCAGCCAGGAAGAGGCCTTGGCGATGACGGAGTGGCCGGCAGGGAAAACCTATTATTTCAAACCCGTCAATGGCGCCGGCAGCGCCCTGGTCAGCAAGCTCACCAGCCTCGATCAATTGCACGCCGCGATTGCCAACTGGAGCAAGAAGCCGGAAGTGAGCCTGGACCTGCTGCGCCACTACATC
This sequence comes from uncultured Oxalobacteraceae bacterium, assembly GCA_965650445.1. Classification (GTDB taxonomy): domain Bacteria; phylum Pseudomonadota; class Gammaproteobacteria; order Burkholderiales; family Burkholderiaceae_D; genus Telluria_A. Next base: position 12,323 of record CBFGOU010000009.1, read on the forward strand.
GAACAGAACAACCGCTTTTATCTGGAACAGGCGGCCGAAGGCGAACTGATGTCGGTCGAAGGCTTCGCCGTCGATGGCCACTATTACGAATTGGGCTTGAGTTCGCGCACCGTGCTCGAGCGTGACGAAGCCATCGAAATGGGCCTGTCGTTTCCGTACCAGCATCCACAACACGCGGCCATCGTTGCCAAGGTGCGCCAGATTCACCTGGCGCTGGGCGTGCACAATGGACCGACCCATACAGAAGTGATCTATACATACGATGGCGAGGTCGAGCTGGTGGAACTCAATATCCGCTTCGTGGGCGCGGACGTGATACTTGCCATTAACGCCGCCATGGGCGTGCGCATCGAAGATGAACTGCTGCGGGTGACGCTGGGCCAAGCCCCCCGGCTCGCGCATGCTGCCAGCGGCGTGTCGGTATTGCAGCAGGTAATGCCGCCCCCGGGACTGGACACGTTTCACAGCATCGAGTTTCCGCCCGAGCACGTCGTCTTCAGCAAGATCACCGCACGGCCAGGCGTCCAGCTGGCATCGACCAGTTTTCAGATGGACCAGATCGCCTCCTTCATCGTGCGCGGCGACGACTACGCGCAAGCCATGCAGCGCGCCAGGTATGTGCGCGAAAACACCCTGGTCAACGGCGAGCTGCTGGCCAATAACGTCAATAACGTCGTGGTGCTGCGCTAAAGCGCCCCACCCTCATCCTCCAATTTGCGCCATGAACCAGACTACCAACTACGCCATCATCGTCGATCCGCTGGCCGGCGGCCGTTTCCTGCCCGATGAATTCGCCGAACGCGGGATTGCCTGCATCGCCGTGCTCAGCGGCCCGGTCCCGGCCGACTTTGCCGCGTCCTTCCACGCCGAAAAATTCGCCGCGGTGTTCGCTTTCGATGGCGATGCCGACGCGCTCGCCGCGCGCCTGGCCGCGTTCAAACCCATGTGCGTCATGCTTGGCCTGGAAACCGGTGTCGAACTGATGGACCGGCTGGCGCACCGCCTTGGCCTGCCCGGCAATGACCCGCTCACCAGCGCCCAGCGCTGCGACAAGTTCACCATGCAGGAAACGCTGCACGCCAAGGGCTTGCGCGCCATTCCCCAGGCCCGCGTCAACGATCTCGGCGCCGCGCGCACCTGGCTGCTGGCGCGCCAAAGCTGGCCGGTGATCGTCAAGCCGACCAATTCGGCCGGTTCCGACGGCGTGACCCTGTGCCACAGCATGGAGCAGGCCCTGGACGCCGTGGCCGCGCTGCTGGGCGCAGTCAATCTGCTGGGACAGGTCAACGAGTTCGTTCTGTTGCAACACTATCTAGCGGGCCGCGAGTGGGTGGTCGACACGGTCTCGTGCAACGGCCGCCACGTGGTCACCAACGTCACGCGCTACCTGAAGCAGGTCACCGATTGCGGCAAAGTGATCTATCGCCACTGCGAGTACCTGTCGCCGGCCGACGAGGAGCACCGCGAACTGATCGCCTACGCGCTCGGCGTCAACGATGCCCTGGGTATCCGGTTCGGCTCGGCCCACCACGAAATCATCCTCACGGCGCACGGCCCCACGCTGGTGGAAGTGAACCCGCGCATGCATGGCGCCGACGCCGCGCGCGCCTTGCGCTGGTGCTTTCCGGTCACGCAGATCGATCTGTCGGTCGACGCCTATATCGATACCGGCTCGTTCGCAGCCAAGGCCGAGCGGGAATTCAAGTTCGGCAATTTCATGATTGCCCACTACCTCATTTCCAGCCAGCCGGGCACGGTCAGCGCGGTGGCCGCCAGCGCGGCGCTGCAGGGGATCGCGTCCTTCAAGCTGGGCCATTTGCCGGCGCTCGGCAAGCACGTCAACAAGACCATTTCGCTGACCACCTCGCCAGGCTACATCTGGCTGGTCAACGCCGACCAGGCGGCGCTGTGGCGCGACCAGCAGCAGCTCATCGCGATGGAAGACCGCGGCGAACTGTACGCCCTGTCGCCGCAGGCTCACTAAATCCGCGCCACGCCATGCAACCCATGCTCAAGATCAGCTTTGCCGGCCTGTTCGGCGCCGCCCTGCTCGCCACCGTCTATGGCGTGGCCAGCCGCGATGCGGACGTGATCACGCTCGACAATGCCTATGTCAGCGGGCGCGTCCTCAAGATTTCGGCCAGCACCGACGGTACCGTGGAAACCTATGCGGCCCGGCGCGCGGCCTATGTCGCCAAGGGCGAGCGGCTGTTCAATATCGGCGACGTCGACAACGCGGCCAGGCTCAAGGAATACCGCGAGTTGCTGCGCATCGCCATCGACGACGAAGTCCAGGCCTGCCGCGAGGTGGCCAGCGCCCGCACCTCGCTGAACCGCGCGCACACCAATGCCGGCTATGTCGATGCCAGCCTGCAGCGTGTCAAGTCGCTCGCACAGGTCGGCATGATGACCCGCGAAATGCTGGAAAAGCGCCAGCAGGAGGTGGCCATGAGTACCCTCGACACCACCGCTGCCGAGCAGGAACTGGAGAAGTCGGCCGACAAGAACCGTTTGCCGGTATTCCAGCGTCCCAAGGTGCAGCACGCCGTGGCGCGCCTGCAAGCGGCGTTCCAGCAGGCCTACTCGGCCGACGTGCTGGCCCCGGCCGATGGCTATATCTATGAACTGCTGACCTATAGCGGCCAGTACGTCAAGAAAGGCGACAATCTGCTGGTGTTCATTCCCAGGGAAGACCAGGTCATCGAAGCCAACGTGCTCGAATCGGACATCGCTTCGCTCAGCGCCGGCAATGCCGTCACCGTGGTGCCGGATGTCGGCGGCGGCAAGCAAACCTATTCGGGCGTGATCGCCTCGATCGTTCCCTCGGTCGCGGCCACGTTCTCGCAACTGCCGCGCAACAACCTCGACTCCAACTGGATCAAGACCTCGCAACGCATTCCGGTCCTGATCACCCTGGCGGCGCCGGCCGGCGACACGCCGCCGCTGCCGCTGGGGTCCTCGGTGAAGGTGATCGTCAACACCCGGCAGGCCAGGCGTGCGCCCCCGGTGCGCGCCCCGTCCACCTCAACGCAGGCCGGTGTGCAGCCGGGCACCGAACAGCAGCTGCGGCAGCGCTTCGACAGCTATCTGAAACAGGTGATGGCCGGGTACCCGCACGCCGGCGCGCAGTCCGGGAGCTGCCGGTGAACTGGCTGAAGCACCGGGCGCTGGCCGCGTTTGCGCTCTACCTGATCATCTTCACGCAGATGCTCGACACCTCGGTGGCCAACCTGGCCTTGTCGAATATCGCCTCGGACCTGATGATGGACGTGTATCACGCCTCGTGGATCGTCACCTCGTTCGGCACCGGAGTGGTGATCGCCTTTCCGCTCGGGTCGATCTGGAGCAAGCGCGCCTCCAGCGAGTTCGTCCTGGCCGTGGGCTGCCTGGTGTTCGCCCTGGCCTCGCTCGGCTGCGGCCTGACCAGCGACCCGGCCCACTTCATCCTGTTGCGCCTGCTGCAAGGAATCGGCTCGGGCATTGCCGTGATCGCCTCGTTTCCCATCATGATCGCGCTTCTGGGCACGGGCAACGCCACCTTTGCCATCGCCCTGTGCACCAGTGCCATTTCGCTGGCGCCGGTCAGCGGTCCGATCGTCGGCGCCTGGGTGACGGCGCATTTCGGCTGGCACATGCTGTTCCTGATGAACGTGCCGCTGACCGCCGTGGCCATGTTCCTGCTGCTGCCGACCTTCAGCGCGCCGGCGCCTGCCCAGCCCGAACGGATAGGGCCCCGCCTGTCGACCCTGGCCCTGTTCGGGACCTGCGTGGCGCTGCTGCAGTATGCGCTCGATTTTGGCGAACAGTACGGCTGGTTTCACAGTCCGGTCATCGTGAGCGCGGTGGGAGCCGCCATCGTGGTGGGCAGCGCCTTCTTTTGGCTCAACGGCATCGCCAAATACCAGATCTTCAACCTCGCCGTGTTCGCCAACCCGCTGTACGCCGGCACGACCACGGTGCTGGTGATCGGCAATGGCCTGATCTTCGCGTCGCTGGTGTTCCTGCCACTGTGGTTCCGGCTCGATCGCCACATGCCTTTGCTGGAAGCGGGCGTGATCGTCTCGCTGGGCAGCGGCGTGTCGGCTGTGGCCACGCCGTTTATCGGCAAGTACTTTCCGCGCCAGTATTTGCCCTATGCCGCTCTGCTCAGCCTGCTGCTGACGGCGATCTCGTTTCTGATGATGAGCCGCTTCACGGTCGACAGCCCGATGTCCAGCCTGGTGGCCGCGCGCCTGGTGGCCGGCTGCGGCATGGCGATCTTTTCGACGCCCCTGATCACCATGTCGCTGTCGAAGCTGGCGCCGTCCGATCTGGTGAACGGCAACACCGTTTCGATCGTGCTGCGCGTGCTGGTGGCCAACATCATGGTCGCCGTCAGCTTCGCCCAGTACCGCCATTTGAGCGACGCGGCCCAGGCCCAGTTCAGCGCCAGCGCCGACCGCCTGTCGTACCTGGCCACGACGGCACTGAGCGCTCCGGCCGCCAATTACCTGACCGGCCTGTTTCATACCAGCGCGCTGTCGAGCATTTTCCTGGCAACGGGCGCCTTCTTCGCCGTCAGCCTGATGGCACTGCTGCCGTTCAGTACCCGCATCAAAACCTAGACCTGTTCCTTTACGAGAAGCTTATGCATACCATTACCGTGCGCCAGGCCATCCTGGCCGATCTTGAAGACTTGACTGCGCTGTTCGACCGTTATCGCCAGTTCTATGGCAAAGCAGGCGACCTGGAGGGCGCACGGCGCTTCCTGCTGGAGCGCTTCGAGCATGGCCAATCGATCCTGCTGATCGCCCACGCCAACGGCGAGCCGGCCGGCTTTACCCAGCTCTACCCCAGCTTTTCCTCGCTGTCGATGGCGCGCATCTTCGTGCTCAACGACCTGTTCGTGGCGGCCACGGCGCGCCGCCAGGGTACCGCCTCGCAGCTGCTGAGCGCCGCCACCGCGCTGGCGCGCCAGCTGGGCGCGGTGGCGCTCACGCTGTCGACCGCGCTCGACAACCACGCCGCGCAAGCGCTGTACGAAGGCTCCGGCTGGCAGCGCGACACCGATTTTTTCACCTACGACCTGCGGCTGGCGCCATGAAGCACGCCGTGGCGATCCGCGCGCTGGCCGAGGCCGACGTACCGGCGTTTTTCGCCCTGCTCCAGGCCAAAGCCGCGTTCGATGGCTGCGCCGAGTCGCTGCTGGCCACCGAAGACAGCGTGCGGGCGGCGCTGTTCGGCCCATCGCCCATGACGCGCGCGCTGGTGGCCATGGCCGATGGCCAACTGGTCGGCATGGCGACCTACTACATGATTTTCTCGACCTTCATCATGCAGCCCGGCCTGTGGCTCGATGATCTGTACCTCGACCCGGCCCGGCGCGGCCAAGGCATCGGGCGCGCCATGATGGCGCAACTGTGCGCCATCGCCAGCGAACACGGCTGCGCCCGCGTCGACTGGACTGTCGCCAGCCGGAACCAGGACGGCCAGCGCTTTTACGCCCGTCTCGGGGCGACCATCTCGGACCGGCTGCAATTGTGCCGCCTGGGCACCGCGGCCATCGATCGCCTCGCCATCGAACATGCCGCCTCCGGCACCACCTCGCAATAGCACGACTCACGATTTTCGACTGACGACCTTTACATCAATATGACAACAGCAAAAAATACCATACAAGGCAATCCAGTGTACGACCTGATTGGAATTGGCTTCGGCCCCTCCAATCTCGCGCTGGCGTTGGCGATCGATGAGCAATGCGACGAAGCGGAACTGAGCGCCCTGTTCCTGGAACAAAAGCCCGAATTCCAGTGGCATCCGAACATGCTCATCCCCGGCACCGACATGCAGATTTCGTTTCTGAAGGATCTGGTCACACTGCGCAATCCAAGCAGCCCCTACACCTTCCTCAATTACCTCAAGAGCGTGGGACGGCTGTCGACCTTCTCCAATCTGCGCAGCTTTTATCCATCGCGCCTCGAGTTTCATGGCTATCTGGCATGGGTCGCTCAGCATTTGCAGCGCTATGCCCGCTACAGCCAGCAGGTGACCAGCATCAGCGCCTGCGGCAGCGCGCCGCACACGCTGTTCGAAGTGCTCAGCCAGGATTTGCTCACTGGTAAGGTCGAGCGCTTCTTCGCCCGTAACCTGGTCGTCGCGCCGGGCGGCACCCCTACCGTGCCGTTTCCGCTCACCATCGCCGCCGACAGCCAGCGTGCCTGGCACAGTTCCGCATACCTGAAAAAAATCGCCCATTTCAAGACCAACACCTGCGCGCCCTACCATTTCGCCGTCATCGGCAAGGGACAGAGCGCGGCCGAAATCATCTTCGATCTGCACGCCACCTTCCCGAACGCCAAAATCAGCTGCATTTACCGCGGGTTCGGACTCAAACCGTCCGATGACAGCGAGTTCGTCAATGAAATCTTCGACGCCAACTTTGTCGATTTCGTCCACGCGACCCCGTCCGGGATGCAAAGCGACCTGATGACGCAGCACTACGATACCAATTATTCGGTCGTCGACGCAGACCTGATCCGGCGCCTGTACGCCATCCACTACGCCGAGAAAGTCAGCGGCCGCGCGCGCCTGCACTTCCACAACCTGTCCACCGTCACCCAGGTGCTGGAAGCGGGCGACGCGGTCCGCATCGCCTACAGCGACATGTCCGGTGCCGGGCCGCGGACCCTTGAGGTTGACGCCGCCGTGCTCGCCACCGGCTACACCTACCCGAATCCGCCCAAGGTGCTCAGCGCACTGGGCGAGTTCATTTGCCTGGACGCCGCCAGCGGAAAGGCCGTGGTCGACCGCCATTACCGCATGCACACCGACGCGCGCCTGGCGGCCGGCATCTACGTGCAGGGCTGCAACGAGTCGACCCATGGCCTGAGCGACACCCTGTTGTCGATCCTGCCGATCCGCAGCGAGGAGATCCTGACCAACCTGCTGACTTACCGCATGCTCCAGGCGAGCAAGGGACTGGCTCACGCTGCGCCACTGGTGCAGGACGAGCTTGGATGCGTCGAGTGAGCCAGCAGTACGATGTGATCGTGGTCGGAGGCGGCGTGATCGGCAGCGCCATCCTGCACCGGCTCAGTGAGCGTTTCGGCGCCCGCGCGCTGCTGGTCGAGCAAGCCCGCATGGGCCAGGGCTCGACCGGCTGGTCCGGCGGCGTGCTGCGCTGCTACCACCCCGACCCGCTGCTGGCCGACATGGCCTGCGACGGCGATGCCTATTACCGCCAGTTCGAGCGCCACACCGGCGTGGCGCAAGCCATCACCCGCAGCGGGTTTGTGCACGCGATCTACCCTGACCAGGCCGACCAGGCCCAGCGCGAGGTGAAGCGCCTGTCCGGCCGCATCGCGATCGAATGGCTGCCCCGGCACGAGGCGCGCGCCCGCTTCCCCGGCATGCACTGGGATGACCTGGCCGGGGCCGTGCTGGAACCGGACGCCGGCCACATGGACCCGCACGCCGTCACGGCCGCCTGGATCGCGTCCGCGCGCGCGGCCGGCAGCATCGCCATGGAAGGCGTGCGCTTTGCCGGCCTGCTCAGCGAAACAGGCCGCACCGTCGGCATCCAGACCAACCTGGGCGCCCTGTATGCGCCGTGCGTGGTGATGTGCCTGGGGGCGTGGAGCGCGAAAGCGGCCCGCGCCGCCCACTTGCCCTTGCCCGAAGCCGTGCACGCCAAGGCGATCCAGCTCAACGTGTTTCGCGCGCGCGCCGGCATCGGCCCGCATCCGGCCTTCATCGACCCCGGCGCGCAGCTGTACGGCCGTGCCGAGGGCGAGCGCAGCCTGTATCTGGGCGCCCCGGTGCCGCAATGGGACATCGACCCGGACGCGCCGGCCGAGGTGGAACTGGCCCATGTGGCCATGACGCAGCAGCAAGGCACGCGCCGCTTCCCATGGCTGGCCGATGCCACCCCGGCCGGCGGCTTTCGCCGCTTCGACGGCTATACGGCCGACGGCCGCGGCCTCGTCCAGCCCGCACCGGAGACGCCCGGGCTGTTCTGGGCGACCGGATTTTGCGGCGGCGGCTTCAAGCTGGCCCCGGCGATTGCAGCAAAAATCAGCACCTTCATTCAAACAACGACAGCAACCTGAAAAAGCACCCAATGAATATCATCCGCACTTCCGACCGCGCTACCGCCACCGTCTACGGCCTGCAATGCCAGCCAGCGGTCGAACCCCTTTTCGATGGCAAGCTGCCGTTCGGCACCATGCACTGTGTCGTCAAGCCCGGCATCACCTCGACCATTCACAATCACCATGAGTACGAGTGCTTTTTCATCACCCAGGGCAGCGGCACGCTGACGATCGGCGCCGACAGCGCAACGGTACGCGCCGGCGACGTCATCCGCATCCCGCCGTTCGCCGATCACACCTTGCACAACGACGGGCAGGACGAACTGCACTTCCTGACCTTCTGGTGGGAAGACTTGAACGCCCTGCTCGCGCCGGCCGCCGGCGCCGCCGGCAGCGCGCGCGCGCTGATATTCTCGACCCCGCCCACGCCCAACGGCGACCTGCACCTCGGCCACCTGTCGGGCCCCTATACCGGCGCCGACATCTATCGCCGTTTCCTGGAACTGCAAGGCGCGACCGCATTCCACGTCACCGGCCGCGACGACAACCAGAGCTACGTGCCGCGCAAGGCGCTCGACCAGGGCCGCACGCCGGAAGCGCTGGCCGACGACTATTCCGCCCGCATCCAGCAGACGCTCGAGCGCAACGCCATCCGCGTCGATCACTACGGCTATCCAAAAGCCTCGCCTTACCATAACGACCTGACCCGGCGCGTGGTCCGGGAACTGTTCGACAAGGGCATGATTTACGAGCGCGACGTCGACGCGCTGTTCTGCGCCAGCACCGGCAACTACCTGTACGAAGCGCACGTCCGTGGCCTGTGCCCGCATTGCCAGGTCGAGTCCGACGGCAATGCCTGCGAACAGTGCGGGCGTCCCAACGATGTCACCGACCTGATCGAGCCGCACAGCAAGTACGCCAACGGCGGCACCACCAAACGCCAGGTGCGCAAACTGTACTTCCGCATGAGCGCCTTCGCCGACCAGCTGCGCGCCTACCACCGCGAAGTGACGATGCCGGCCCATCTGGCGGCGCTGTGCCACCGCATGCTCGAGGCCGGCCTGCCGGACATCTGCGTCTCGCATTTCTCCGACTGGGGTATTCCGGTGCCGGTGGCCGGCTACGATGACCAGCGCATCTATGTGTGGTTCGAAATGGCGGCCGGCTATCTGGCCGCTGCCCAGGAAACGGCGGAAAAGGCCGGGCTGTGCGCCCATGCGCAGGACGGCTGGAAGCAGTTCTTCGCGCACGAACACACCAAGGTCGTGCACTTCTTCGGCTTCGACAACGGCTACTTCCACGCCGTGCTGTTCCCGGCCGTGTACATGGCGCTCGACTGGGGAATCACGCCGCCGGCGGCGTTCGTCGTCAACGAACTGCTCAATCTGGAAGGGCTGAAGTTCTCCACCAGCCGCGGCCACCTGATCTGGGGGCGCGACCTGCTCGACCAGGTGCCGTCGGACTACGTCCGCTACTACCTGTCGTACGTGCGTCCGGAAACCAGCAAGACCAACTTCACCCTCACCGAATTCATGGACGTGGTCAACGAGCAGCTGGTGGGGACGTGGCAGAACTGGCTGGGTAATCTGGTCGACAAAACCTGCAGCGCGTTCGGCGCCAAGATACCGGCACCGGGCGCGTGGGCGCAGGAGCACCGGGCGTATTTCGAACTGGTCGACGGCATGCTCAAACAGGCCAGGACGGCCTATCAGGCAGAGAGCTTTTCGCCGCAGCGCATCTGCCACCTGGCCAGCGAACTGGTGCGCGAAGCCAAACGCTTCTCGGCCTCCCAGACCCACTACGCCGGCAGCGCCGCCACCTACGACCTGCTGCGCACCGGCATCGCGCTCGAACTGCTGGCGGCAAAGACCCTGGCGGTGATCATCCAGCCGATCATGCCGGCATTTTCCGACAGCCTGTGGCAGATGCTCGAAGGCCAGGCAAGCATGCAATGGCCCGCCACGCCCACCTTCGTCGGCGACGGCCGCGTGCTGCAGGCGCCGGCGCAGCCGTTCTTTTCCAGCGTGCCGGAGACAGTGCTTGAACTCTGGAAGTAAGCCGATTGTGGTGGGGGTCGCCGGCCCCCTGTCCGGCCCGCGCGTGGCCCACGCTCCACTGCTGCTGCGCGCCACCCGGCACCTGCGCGCGCACGGCCTCGCCTGTCAGATGGAGGATGACGGCGCCGCGCCGGACCAGGCAGTCGCGGTCGCGCGGCGTTTCATCGCACGCGGGGTGGATGCCGTGGTGGGCCACTTCAACAGCGCGTGTGCCGAGGCGGTGCTGCCCTTGTACCGCCAGCACGGCATCACGCTGTTGCTGCCGGCCTCGTCGCAGACCGGCCTGGCGGCCGGCGGCGGAGCTTACCGTCTCTGTTCCACGGATCTGGCCCAGGCCAGCCTGATGGCAGCCAGAATAGGTCAGTTGGGCCTGTCGCATGCGGCCGTCGACATCGCCATCGACGACAGTCCCTACGCCCAGCGCGTGCTGGGCAGCGGCGCACTGGCGGAGATGGCCGGGATGGCTGGCGTGGTTGGGCTGCGTTCGCCCCCGGCGCGATCCGTCGGGCTGCGCCTGGTGCTGGCCACTTGCGCCAATGCCCTGGCAGCCAACCGCGCACTGGTCGACAGCGACTGGAATGGCGCCGTCATCTATGCCGACGATGCCCATGTCGAGGAGTTTTTCGAGCGGGCAGGCACGCGCACAGGACTGTGCCAGCAGGTCGTGGGCTCGCATCTGGATTACGGCACGCTGGTCGAACAAGCCTGCGCCCTGATCGCACGCTGGCGCGACCAGGCCGCTGGCTGTACGCTGAGCCAGTGGCTGTCCGCGTCCGGGCTGTTTTCCCATCAGGGGGACGCGCTCGACGCGCACTGGATGTTATGCGAGCTGAAGTAAGCTGCGGCCTTTGCCTGCGCCATCATCCAGGGGACATCGTATGGCACAGCGGCTATATCAACCCCACTTCATTTCTCCTTTTGCGACCTTGGCGCTGATCTGCAGCGACTGGCGCCGGCCGGCATCCGGAAAGCGGCTGATCATTGCGGCGATAAGGGCGGCGCTATCGGCCGCCTTGGCAAGCTCTTGTTCGAACGCCACAAGATAGTCGCGCGTATAGCGAATCGCCGACGCGTCGAGCGCGGCACCGGGCGCCATGTGGCCGGGAACCACGATGGCGGGCTTGCGCGCCGCCATGGCGTTGAGGTTTTTTACCCATGCCACACGCGCCGCCGCGCTTTGTGCGTCGGCAGTCCACACATGAAGGCCGGAGGCCACCAGCACGCCGCCGAAAATGGCGTTGAGCGATGGCACCCAGAGATAGCGGCGATTGGCGAAATCATCGGCATC
>CBFGOU010000010.1:0-23373 GCA_965650445.1 uncultured Oxalobacteraceae bacterium
TTGCCGCGGCGCAGTGGCCCGCCCCCGGCGCCTTCGCCGAGGCCCTGACCCGCACGCCGCCGCAGACCGAGGGGCCGTTCTACCCCGACAAGCTCCCGCTCGACACGGACAACGACCTGCTGATCGTCAACGACTCGATCACGTCCGCCGTCGGAGAGGTGACGCACCTCGGCGGCCGGGTCCTCGGCGCCGGCAATGGCGCGGCAAAGGCGGGCGCGCTGCTGGGCATCGCCATCGGCGCCTGGGCGATGGGCCAGCTGCCGGTGCGCTACCTGTTCTGGCCACTGGCTGCGAGCTATGTGCTGGCCGCGATGGCCTTGCGCCTGATCCGGGATCGGCGGACCGATCGATTTCTTTTAAAACTGAAGTGAGAAATGATGAAATTGAAGTTGAACAAGATGACCTGCATCGCTGCCCTCATCGCCCCGGCGGCCCAGGCGCAAACCACGGTCATGCCCGAAATCGAGGTGCGCGCGACGTCCCCGGCGCTCGCGTATGAGGCGGGCGAATCGGCCAGCGCCACCAAGACGGCGATGGCGCTGCGCGATGTGCCGCAGATCGTGAACGTGGTGCCCAAGGCGCTGATGCGCGACCAGAATGCGCTGTCGGTGCAGGACGCGCTTCAGAACGTTGCGGGCCTGAGTTTCAGCGTCGGCGACGGGCAGCGTGACCAGGTGTCGATACGCGGCTTCAGCGCCATCACCGACCAGTTCGTCGACGGCGTGCGCGACGACGCCCTGTACTTCCGCGACCTGTCGAACATCGAGCGCATCGAAGTGCTGAAAGGGCCGGCCTCGGTGATCTATGGACGCGGCTCGGCCGGTGGCCTGGTCAATCGCGTCAGCAAGAAGCCGAACGCCGATCCGGTCATGGAGCTCGCGGCAAGCCTTGGGTCGCAAGGCCGCAAGCGCGGCCAGTTCGATCTCGGCACGACAAGCGGTGACAAGCGCATGCAGTTCCGCCTCACCGGCGCGCTGGAGGATTCCGGCGGCTTCCGCAACCAGTATTTCCTGGAACGCCAGGCCATCGCACCATCGGCCACGTTCGTGCTCGGCGAGGCCACCGCATTGACCGTGCAGGCCGACTACCTGAAGGACAAGCGCCTGGCCGACCAGGGCGTGCCGAGCTATCGCGGGCGTCCGGTGGATGTGCCGGTCGAAACCTATTTCGGCGCCGCAAACGGCCGCGACCGTGCCTTCGTGCAGTCCGACGTGAAGAGCGGCACGTTGACGCTCGAGCACCAGTTCAGCGACACGCTGACGCTGCACAGCGTGCTGCGTGCCTATGACTATGCGCTCGAGCGCAACTACACGACGATCGGCGCCATCACGGCAGGCGCCAGTCCGAGCGTCAGCATTGCCCAGACGCGCCGCCTGCGCGACGAGCACGGCGTCTACTTCCAGAACGAACTGAGCCAGAAGGCGCAATGGGGCGGGGTGGGGCATCAGCTAATGGCCGGCATCGAACTGGGCCAGCAGGACAAGAGCGAGATCCTGTGGTCGCGCGCCAATGCGGCGTCCTACGATCTGTTCAATCCGGTGCTGGTGAACCTGCCCGCCTTGCCGCCCAGCCTGGTGCCGGCCAACGATAATCGGAACGAGGTCGGGATCGCCGCCTTGTACCTGCAAGACCTGGTCAGCTTCAACCGGCAGTGGAAGATGCTGGCCGGTCTGCGTTATGACCGGCTGAAGCAGACGCGCGACGACCACAGCGCGCGCAACCAGGATCTGCAGCGCACCGATCACACGCTGGCGCCGCGTGTCGGCCTGATCGTCCAGCCGGTCGGGCAGGTGTCGCTGTATGCGGCCTACAGCAAATCAATCCAGCCGCTGGCCGACGCGTTCAGCTTGCGCGCCAACAGCGATCAGCTCGAGCCGGCCCGGACCATCAACCGCGAGGCCGGGATCAAGCTCGACCTTGGCGGCAAAGCCAGCCTGACCGGGGCGCTGTTCGACATGGCGCAGACCAGTATCCAGGTCGCCGATCCGGCCAATCCGACGCTCTCGCTGGCCGTCGGCAAGCAGCGCACGCGCGGTGTGGAACTGGGTTTGAATGGCACGATCGCCAGCGGCTGGGATCTGGTGGCGGGCTACGCCTACATGGACGGCAAGATCGTCGAGTCCACCGAACTGACCTCGGCCAGGACGCCGTTCAAGGGCAACACCGCGGCCCTGACGCCGCGCCATACCGTCAATGCCTGGCTCAAGCGCAGTTTCGGCAATGGTTACTACGCCGCGTTCGGTGGACGCGCCGAGTCGAAACGTTTTGCGTCACCGGACAACCTGACCGTGTTGCCCGGTTATGGCGTATTGCATCTCGGAGCGGGCTATGAGACGGGCAAGTTCGATGTCGCGCTGACCTTGAAGAATCTGCTCGACCGGAAGTACTTCGTGGCCGCGCATGGCGGCGCGAACGACTACAACATGCCGGGCGAGCCGCGCTCGGTGCTGGTGACCGCGCGGTATCGCTTCTGAGCCACGTTATGAAGGCAAGTGCACGCAAGCTGCATCGATGGACAGGGCTGGTTTGCGGCGGCTTTTTTGTGCTGCTTGGTTTGACCGGCAGCGCCATTTCCTGGCTCGCCGAGTTCGACCGGGCGCTCAATCCGGACCTGCTGCAGGTCGCGCCGCCGCATGGCATGGCCGATGGCGCCGCGTGGCGCATCGAGCCGGTCATGGTGCAGCGCGCGGTCGACCGGCTGGCGGGCGATCCACGTTATGGCCGCCCGACGCTGTTGACGTTTCCGGAGCATGCGGGCGACGTGTTCGTGGCGTGGTACCGGCCCGGCGCGCGTCCGGCTTCGCCTTGGACCCAGGAAGTGACGCGCCAGGTGATGCTCGATCCGGCCACGCTGGCGGTCACCGGCCAGCGCAACTGGGGTGAGCCTGGACTGTCGCGGCGCTTGCTGATGCCGACCATCTTCCACCTGCACCGATTTCTGCTCGCCGGCGAGGCGGGCAGGACGATCGTCGGCATCGCAGGACTGGCCTTGCTGGTGTCGGCCCTCAGCGGGCTGATGGTGTGGTGGCCGGCATTGACCCGTCCGGCCATCTGGAAGGCCATCACGGTGCGGTATGGCGGCTCGTGGCCGCGCTTGAGTTTCCGGCTGCACCGGGCGGCCGGCTTCTTTGCCGCGCCGGTGCTGCTGATGCTGGGTTTTTCGGGCAGCTATTTCAACGTGCCGGCCTGGGTCCTGCCCGCAATCAATGCTGTGGCGCCGGTGACGCCGGCCGGCACACTGGTCAATCGCAGCGCGCGCAGCGCGGCGCCGGTCACGGTCGCGCAGGCCATCGCTGCGGCACAGGCGGCGTTCCCGCTGGCGCGCCCTGCGCGCATCGCGCTGCCGGCCAAGCCCGGTGTGCCGTATGAGGTAAGGGTGCGCCAGCCGGGCGAACTGCGCCATGGCGACGGGGCTACCCGCATCAGTGTCGATTCAGGGAACGGCACTGTGCTGCGCGTGTTCGACCCTGAGCGCGCGCGCGGCGGCGACCGGTTCGTCAGCTGGCTCTTTCCCCTGCACAGCGGCGAGGCATTTGGTAACGCGGGGCGGGTCTTCGTCAGCGCCTTCGGCCTGGTGCCGCTGATCTTTTTCGTCACCGGTCTGGTGCTCTGGTCAAAACGCCGCACTGCCGCTTCATAGGGTGGACGCAAGCGGGTGCGCCGGCACGCTGCTGACCTGCGTGCCCTCGGCAGAGGGCGATATCCACCTGTCGGATCTTGTCTGTTGTGTTGATAAATATCGTAATTGCCATGGAACGTATGTCCTAGCAACATACAAGTTGCCTCTTTCCAATATGGATATAACAAGAATCAGCCGATCAATTTGCATTGAGAAGCGGCTTTCATCTTTGCGTGCCCAGACCCAGCGCGCAGACCCAGCAGGTGATCGAGACCTTCGTCAAATGCCGGACATGAGGTGCGGGGCACGGGAATTCTCCTTGTTATCGGCGAAGCCAGTGACGAGCAATGTAAGTAAATAAGCGCATTAGAAAGGAACAATTATTATGAGGAGACAAGCGATGAGATTTCAGGTTTCGGCCATTGCCCTTGCCTGCACCACGCTGCTGACCGCCTGCGGCGGCGGCGGCAGCAGTGATGGCGGGGCAGTGCAGTCCATATCGTTCAACTTCCCGGGAGGGCCGTCGGTGGCCATCCCGCCCGACATCCAGACAACCACGCTGGTGGCGACGGCGAGTTCTGGCGGGCCCATCACCTACGCATCGAATACGCCGGAAACCTGCACCGTCAGCGGGAGTACCCTGTCGCTGCTGAAAGCGGGGGAGTGCTCGGTGACCGCCAGCCAAGCCGGTTTTGAAGGCTACGCCGCAAGCTCGCAGCGCCAACTTTTCGTCATTCCCAAACGGCCGCAGACGGTCATCTTCCGCAACCCTGGGGCGCAGCCCTTGGATGCGCAGCCGGTCGCGCTGGCCGCAAGCTCCAGCTTGGGCCGGCCCGTCACCTTTGCCTCCAGCACGCCCGCGGTGTGCTCGGTCAGCGGGAACACGATGACCAAGCTCGCCAATGGGCTGTGCACCGTCACCGCCACCCAGGACGGCGGTGACATTTATGTGACGGAGAAGGTGGTCAGGAACGTTCCGATCGGCACCGAGATGGCGTCCGCGCTGACTTTCCTGACCGGCTACAAGGACGCTTCGACCACCAAGGAGGGTGGCGCCATCGGCAGCTACGCTGGCAGCAGTCTGGACGGTGGGTGGTGTGGTGGGGACTGGTGCGGGCGTGTCGCTTCCAGTGACGGTAGCAGCTTCACGTATTTCTACAACATTCAGCCGACGCCTCCCGCCAAGGTGGACTGGGCCTATTACGGTTTCACGATGATGGCTGGTGGCCTGTCGAGTCTCTCCGCGACCGGCACCACCGTGAGCGGCGTGCGGATCGATGCTCAAGCGGCGCTGAAGTTCAATCTCGCGCAGAACGACGAATGGTTCAGCACGGGCAATAACGCGGTCAATGTCGATCTGATCCTCGGCCACTTCGCCCTCAAGAACGGCACGGACGCCTGCAACGTCAAGCTGCGCGCGGTGGTCAAGCCAAGCGCTGCGGCCGCCACCGACTACAGCGTCGGTCTCAAGGACAAGTTCACGATCAGCGAATCGTGCGGCCTGACCGGGCTCGACCTCTGGAATGAGCTGCAGGACTACGCGATCTCCAAGATCGAGATCTCCGCAGCGGGCGCGAACGGCTCGGTGGCGACCCCGTCGGCGGCCAAGCTGACCTACGCGACCAAGCTCACTCTGACCGGACCCATCACCTTCCAATAACAGCGGACGGCTAATTACTGCCACCGCCTGGCGCGGTGGGCAAACAAAGCAAACAAGAGGACAAAGATAATGAGAAGAGTTGGGACAATAATCAAGAGGAAACCCTTGAAGATGACCGCGCTGGCGTTCGCGGCCGCGCAGGTCGCGCTACTGTACAGCGGCGCCGCGCTGGCCCAGACGGAGACTCCGGCGCCCGCCGCCAAGGAGGGCGAGCCGGTGACCGTCGTCGTGACCGGCCAGCGCAAGCAGCTGGAGACCGCGCAGAAGATCAAGCAGCTGTCCGACTTGATCGTCGACTCGGTTGTGGCCGACGAGGCCGGCAAGCTGCCGGACAAGTCGATCACCGAAGTGCTGCAACGGGTGGTCGGGGTTACCATGGACCGCAACCGCTCGCGCACGGGCGCCAATCTGGCCGCCAATGGCCTGGGATTCGATGTGGAGGGTTCGGGCGTGCAGATCCGCGGCCTGTCCTGGGGCTCGTCCACGCTGAACGGACGTGAAACCTTCTCGGCGGGTTGGCCTGGGCGCGAATTGAGCTGGGGCGATGTCCCGCCAGAACTGATGGCGGGCGTGGACGTGTACAAGAACCCGTCCGCCGAACTGGTCGAAGGCGGCATCAGCGGCCAGATCGATCTGCGCACGCGCCTTCCGTTCGACTCCAAAGGGCAATCCGGCGCCTTTTCCGCCTCGAACAACTATGCTGCGCTTGGCAAGAAGAATTCGCCAGCCCTTTCGGGCTTGTATTCCAACCGGTGGAAAACGGATCTGGGCGAAGTTGGCGTGCTGGTGGATGTGTCCTACAACAAGACCACCAGCCGCTACGACTCGATCGACCAATCCCCCTACTACCCGCGCAGCAACCTCGTCGCCGGCAAGACGGTGTGGGTGCCGGTCGGGGCCTCCTGGGGCACCGGCACGACCGAGTCCGAACGTGGGGGCTTTTATGGGGCATTGCAGTGGAAGAAGAACAACAAGCAGTCGTCGCTGACCTACTTCGACTCCGCGTTCCGTTCTACCAGCGCTGGAAATAATATCTTCGCTGGCGGGGAAGATCCGTACTTTACCAAATATGGCGACCTCCAGTACGACAGCAACGGTGTCTTCCAATCGGGCACCCTGAGCTATCCGATCGGTGGGCAAGGTGCGAACCAGTTCGCGGCCGGCGGTCTGAAAATGGGCACAACCCGAAATTTCAGCAGTGTAAAAGGACGAACGCGCGAGTTGGCCTGGAACTTCAAGGCGAAGATCGATGAGCGCTGGTCTTTCCAAACCGATCTGCAGTGGGTTCATGCCACCAATAGCGGCGATAACGGCATGCTCAACCTTGGCACGTTCGTGCCCAGCATGGGTGTGGACTCCACCGGCCCGCGGCCCGCGTTCAGTTTTAACGAAGCGTCCCGCACTTTCTTGGCCGATCCCCGCAACTACTTCTGGGACATCTCGCAGCCTGAAGTCAACAAGGCCGAGGCTGATCTTTATGCCTGGAAGACCGATGGCAAGTTTAACTTCGACCATCCGGTGCTGCGCGATGTGCGCTTCGGCGTGCGTCTGACGGAGCGTTCCTCGACGAAACATAAGAACGCCGGAACCGGTTGGAAATCCTACGCTGAACCCTGGGCAGTGCAGCCCACCAAGGAGGCCGGGAAGCTCCCGAACCCCGCAGATCTTGGTTGGCAACGGAGTAACTACGGCTACCTGATCGACCCGCGCTACGCGGCCCTCGGCAATGTCGAACAATTCGCGTTTCCCAATTTCTTCAACGGCAGGATGAGTGCGCCGCCAACGATCGTGGTGCCGACCATGGCCATGGTGCAGGACAAACCGGCGGCGTATCGACAATTGTTGACAGCGCTTCAACTGAATTGCCAGGACGCCAATGCCATCAAGGGCACCAGCACGGATTGTTCGACGATCGGCAATGACTGGAAGCCAGATGGCTTCGACGACACCGATCCCAAGTACCTCAGCAAGCATAGCGAAGGCACCCAGGCTATCTACGGCACCTTGCGCTTTGGCTTCGACAACTGGAAGTACCCCGTGGACGGCAATGCGGGTGTACGGGTGGTCAGGACGAACACGGTGGCGCACGGCTACACGGTGTTCAAGCCGACGTATAGCAACACCACGCCGCCCAGCGTTCCCCAGTTCGGAACGATTGACGCGCCGCTCGACGCCAAGTCCAGTCACATCGACGTGATCCCCAGCCTGAACCTGAAAGTCAACCTGACGGACAAGCTGCAGTCCCGGCTGGCGCTGTCCCGGGGCATTTACCGTCCTGGCTTCGATCAGCTGCAGGAGTACATCACCTTGAACCAGACCGTGAGGCTGGACACCAATGGCAAGGTCGAAGCGATTACCTACGACGGCAAAAACGATGGCAACGCGAAACTGAAGCCGCTCAAGTCGAACAACGTCGATGTCTCGATGGAATGGTATCCGCAGAATGGGCAGTCTCTGACCGGTGTGCTGTTCTACAAGAACGTCAAGGACATTATCCTGGCCGAAACGTATTCCAGAACCATCAAGGATCTGGCAGGCAATGATCAGGACTTCCAGATCACCGGGCCGGCAAATGCAGCCAAGCTCTGGCTGGTCGGGCTTGAACTCGCCGGCGCGACCTACCTGGACAAACTTCCAGGTTTGGGTGAGCGGCTGCCCGACTGGGCAAAAGGGTTCGGCATCTCCGCGAACTACACCTACATCGACGGCAAGCAGGAGCTGTACCACCCCTTCAAGATGCCTTATTGCCCAGGCGGCTCTGCGTCGATCGCCGGGAATCTCTACGGTTGCGACCTCAACGGCTTGCCCTTCAAGGACTTGCCGGTGCCTTATATGTCGAAGAATGCCGCTAACGTGGCGTTCATGTACGACCGTGGGCCAATTTCGGCACGCCTGGCCTATAGCTGGCGCGCGCGCACCTTGCTGGCAACGGGGGTCTACGGTGCGTCGGGCACCAACGGCACCAGCGCCGATCCGGCGCGCATTGCGGCCAACGGCGGCATCGCTCCGACGGACGTGTCCTGGGGACTGCCAGTCTGGCAAGAGGCCGTGGGTCAGTGGGATGCGGGCATCAACTACAGGTTCAGCGACCACCTCTGGGGCAGCTTCACTGTCAGCAACCTGACCGAAGTTGTGACGAAGCAATCGCATCAGCAGGCCATCGGTAGTACGGGCCGGACCTGGTACGATCCGGGTCGCAGCTTCCGCATGTCGATGGGCTACAACTTCTGACCCGCCAGCGCCGCGCCGGCGCGAGCCGGCGCGGCCTGCGGTCAACAAGCAACAATCCTATGTAGCCAAAGTCGAAAATTTTGATCGTCGTCTCGATGTCGTCGAGATCGCCGACTGGCTGACCGCCTTGCGGACATCACCCCAGATTTTCATGGCGGATATCGGCTGGTGGAATTAGATGCGATGGCCCGAAGGTTTGGTGGGCGAGGTTGATGCGACCGAGCCTCGCCGTTGATGACTAACAAATTGAGCCGTACGTGCTCTTTCCGGTCGGCACATCGAGCCCGAAATAGCACGAATATCCGCTGTCCTTCGTGTACACGCAATCGACATCACCTCTGCGCCGCTCTCGATAATCCGCAGCGGAGCTGCACGCATCGTCCTTTTTAACATCCGGCCCGATCTGGTTGAACAGGTCTTTTGCAAACTGGCCCTTGAACATGAACGCGACCTTCCGGTCCTTCGGCGTTGGCGGCAGCTTCTCCGATAAGGTCCCGCCATAGACTTGGTAGTCGCCTTCGAGAGGCTTAGGCCCGTACCAATCTTCCCCCTTCTTTTCGGCGGCTTGAACTAGCGAAGAAAGCGCGAGCGCAACGATGATACCTACGGTTCGAGCGTTCATGAGCGCTCCATGATTTCAAGGTGAATGTGTGGAGCTGGCATGTGCGACTGGCGAATCCGAAGGCCAGGATGGAGGCCATCACCGGTCGGCCCCTGTTGCTCGCCGCCGTCGGAAAAATGACAGAGCATGGCGGCCAGACACGGGTCTTGCTGACGGTAACGCACGCGGCGGCGGCACACGTGAAATCCCTGGTAGTGAACATGCGTGCCGGTTTGCAGCATATCCTGGCAACTGCGCCTCAGTTGCCGTCCGCGCTGCGCTGGCGGGAGCTGGCGATGGGCTAACAGAGTAATTTAGGATCAATCCATCAACCTAGCCCCAATATCAGTCCTTTCACGGGTCACATCCAGATAGCGCCCATAACTATAATCGCCAATGATCGTGGTCCGATGCGCGAGCCGCTTGCACGACATCGGCACGCCGTTCGCGCAATGGATCACGCGCCAGTTATCCCACACGATCAGGTCGTTTTTGCACCAGTCGTGAAAGTAAGCAAAGCGTTCGTCGACCAGATGGTCCGCCAGTTCCGTCAGCAGCGCATCGCTTTCCGCCGGCGCCATGCCTTGGATGCATTGCGCATGCATCGGTGACAGCTTGAGCACCTTGCGGCCGGTTTCTTTTTGTGTGATGACGAGCGGATGCACGACCGGATCGAACTGGTAACGGTTCGGCTCGGTGAGCGGTCTGAGATTCTTCAGGTCCTTCGGGAAGCCGAAGCGGTTCTTGTCCATCTCGCTGGTGACCTTGTACACCACTTCAAGACCGTCAATGCGCTGCTGCAGCGCCTTGGGCAAACGTTCGTAGGCGCTGATCGCATCGATGAAGCCGGTTTCGCCGGCGACTTCGGCCGGCTCGATCATGCGCAACGCGGCGCCGCGTACGATGACCGGCATGAAGGCTTGGTCCCAGTGCCAGCCTATCCAGCCGGCGCGCTCTTGTCCTTTCACTTGCAGCCGCGTGCCGGGACCGGCGGGATTCGATGGATCGAACTTTAGTTCCATGAGGTAGGGATTGGAAGCGAGATTCAGGTCCTTGTCGGCGGACGGTTCCAGCGTGCCGAAACACTGGCTGAGCGCGACATGCGTTTCCGGTGAGGCGACGTCGCGAAACAGCAGGATACCACCCTGGATCCAGGCCGCATGGATGGCCTGTTTTGTCGCCTCGTCGATGCCGCGTTTGGTATCGACGCCGGCCCCATTCAGGCCGAGTACTTCCAGCCCGAAATTGTGGGACAGGGGTCTGGTTTCAAGTTGCACATATCCTCCTTCTGCGTTGGATTCGCCGCGTGCACCATGGCGCGCTGGGTCGTTAAAACAGGCACATCACGCTGCGCTCGGCTGTTCTGTCAGTTGGTTGCGGCATTCGCGGCCGATACGTTCACCGCTTCATCGTTCCTGCGGCGCGGCAGTGCGAACGTGGCCAGCACCATCAGCAAGGACGATACCGTGATCCAGGCAAACGTCAGGAAATAGGCGGAAGCAGATGGATAGCTTCCCGGCCCTCTGGCGGGATCGGACACGGTGGACGTCGCCAGCGCGAAGGCAACGACTTGCGCGCCCACTGCGGTAAAGGTGGTACGTATCGCATGCAGCAGGCCGATCGCTTCGCCGGTACGCTCCGCCGGTACCGCTTCGACCAGCAGGTTCGGCATGACGGCATACTACAGGTCGTTGGTCCGCGCTACAAGATTATCCGCAGTTGACAGTAAGCGCGATATTACGTGCTTAATCTCAGCTCCGGGGAGTTGCGTCGGCGCGAAGCAAGACAGCGTTTTCGGAGTAGGTATCAGCGTCATTCCACGAAGTGCTGATCGCAATAGCCTGTGTTAGCCTGACTCAATACCGTTCCGCTCTTGCCGTGGCTCGACGCGAAAGCCAGCGCGCTGCATCCTCCAGATAGGTATAAAGCACAGGTACCACAACGAGTGTCAACAAGGATGAGGTCACTAGACCTCCGATGACCACTTGCGCCATTGGCGCACGTTGCTCAGCTCCCTCTGACTGGCTAAGCGCTAGCGGCACCATTCCAAAAATGGTGGCAAGCGTTGTCATTAAGATTGGACGCAACCGTATTTCTAGGGCTTGCAACATTGCGTTGCCCGCGCTCACGGTGCGACATCGTGCGCGGTTGGCGAAATCTACAAGCAATATGGCGTTCTTTGTAACTAATCCCATCAGCATAATAAGGCCGATCACGGAGAACAAATTAATCGTTGAGCCAAACAGCCAGAGTGCCACAAAGGCTCCCGTCGAGGTGAGCGGCACAGACGACATGATGACCAAAGGCTGCAGGAAACTTTGGAATTGAGAGGCAAGAATCATGTAAATGAACAGGGCTCCCAAGGCTAATGCGAAGGTGGCGTAAGTTGCGGACTCCTGCATGTTCTTAGTGGTCCCAATGAATGTGAAGCGGTAGCCAGCCGGCAGGTTCATCCGCTTGAGCACTTGTTGCACTTCCTCACCCACCGCGCCAGGTGCGCGACCGGTTATGTTGGCAGAAAGCTCCACCTCGTGCATCATGTCGCGTCGACTGATATGGTTCCTGCTCGCTGCCGGTTTGATGTCGGCGACTTGGCGCAGTGAGATCAGTTTAATCGACCCATCGTTGCTGACTTGAGAACTGGTCACCATCAGGCGATTGAGGTCATCCGCCTGTTTGCGCATACTTGGCGGCAACCGTACTGTGACGTCATAGTTTTCGTTGTCGGGTGCGCGCCAAGTACCGGCGCTGGCACCTGTAAGCTGTACGTGCACAGCAGCGCCGATCGCTTCGGGCGCAACACCGAGATGCGAGCTAACCTCGCGCCGGGGATTGATCGTCAAGGCGATCGTGGTGGGCATTAAACTCGAATCAATATCGACCACGCCACGGATCGCTTTGATGTCGGCCCGTACCCGATCTGCGAGCCGGGCGAGCTGAGTCAGATCGGGGCCTTGCAAACTAAGCCGGATCTGCTTGCTATCGCCGCCCATGCGGTCGAGTGTACCCACGTGGGTAAGCGTAATTCCGCCAATTGCGTTAATACGCTCGCGCACCAGAGTGTTAATTGTCGATACGCCGTCCTCGCGAGCGGCCCGCGCAACTAGCCGCACAAAGATTACTGCCTCGTTAGTTCCGGTGCCCACACCATCATTGATAATACTGTACAGGTCGCGCACTTCCGGAAGTTCGCGTAACGAGGCTTCCACCTGACGCAGCTTGGCTTGAGTCATCGCAAGGGAGGACCCTGGCGGGGTGCGAAACGATACGGCGGTCTCGGAGTAATCTCCCGCAGGAACGAATTCGGTCCCCACTAGGCCCATGGTCGGGATCGCCAACCCGACGACGACACTCAGCGCAGCAAACCCCATGGTCTTGCCGCGGTTACGAAGCGCTACACTCAGCGTTCCGAGGTAGAAGCGGGTAATCTTGGCAACCAGGGCGTCCGTCGCGCCAGCGAGGTCATCTAACACCCGGCGATATCCCATTTTTTTGCCGTCGCGGCGCTCGGGCTCGGGCCACACGGACGATAGCATGGGATCGAGCGTGAATGCCACGAACATGGAAATGCACAACGCAGCCGCCACGGTCAATGCGAACTGATGAAAAAAACGACCGATGATGCCTCCCATATATCCAACAGGAAGAAACACGGCGACAATCGACAGCGTGGTTGCGAGCACGGCCAGACCGATCTCGCGCGTGCCTTCGAGGGAGGCGCGCCGGTTCCGCTGGCGCCCTGTATCTCTGAGCATTACCGAATGGCGCACGATATTTTCGCGGACAATGATCGCGTCGTCGATCAGCAGCCCGACGCACAGTGACAGCGCCATCAGCGTGATGAGGTTGATGGTGAAGCCAAACAGATGCATGAATAGCAGGGTTCCGATCAGTGCGACCGGCAGGGTCAACGCGGTTATCACCGTCGAGCGCCACGAGTCCAGGAACAAAAAGACGATAAGGACTGTCAGTACCATGCCTTCAATCAAGGTGCTGCGCACGTTCTCGACTGCGAGCCGGATCTGGCGCGAGTCGTCCCTAATGACATCGAGCCGGACGCCCGGGTACAGCCCATTCAATACCGGAGCAAGCTCGGCCATCGCGCGCCGGATGCCGTCGGTCACCTCGATCGTATTGTGTCCCTGCACCTTGAACACATCAAGAGCCAACGTTTGCCTGCCGTTGTATTGCGCCAGGGCTAGCTGTTCCTGCTGACCGTCCACCACGTCGGCCACCTGTGCCAATACCACCGGCTGGCCGCCCCGGTGCGCGACAACGATACGGCCGAAGGCCAGCGGATCAATGATCCGGCCCGATACCTGCACAACCGTCTCGGTGGCCGATGAGCGCAGCACTCCAGCAGGCAGTTCTTGGTTTTCATCACGGACAGCTTGGACCAACTGATCGATTCCAACTCCCAGCGATTCCATCTGTTCCGGTTTGACATAGATATTGATTTCGCGTCTGACTCCCCCCACCAGACTGACCGCGCCGACGCCTTGCACGTTCTCCAAGCGGGTCTTGACCGCTTGCTCGGCAATCGCAGTCAGTTCGCGCATACTGCGCGCCCGTGCTCCCGCCGAGTTGCTGATTGCGATTGAAACGACCGCCTTGTCCGCAGGGTCCACCCGCGTCACCAAAGGATCCCTGATTTCCTTTCGAAAAGCCGCTCTGAGCACGGCAAGCTTTTCTCGCACTTCCTGCGCGGCGCGGGCGCCGTCCATGGTGAGCTCGAACTCGGCCGTTACGAGCGACACGCCATCGTCCGAGCGCGAGCTGAGCGAGCGGATACCGCTGACACTGTTGATCGCCTCCTCGACCCTTCGAGTGATTTCCACCTCCACCGTTTCAGACGAGGCCCCCGGATAGTCGGTCCGCACCACGACCACCGGGTAGGCCATGTCGGGAAACTGATCAATCGGCAGACGTGTCAGCGAAAGCAGGCCGAGCACGATCAGCGCCGCCATCAGCATGGTGGTCATGACTGGATTGTTAATGCTAATACGGGTGAGCCACATTCCACTA
Source organism: uncultured Oxalobacteraceae bacterium (assembly GCA_965650445.1). Lineage (GTDB taxonomy): Bacteria > Pseudomonadota > Gammaproteobacteria > Burkholderiales > Burkholderiaceae_D > Telluria_A. The sequence goes on from CBFGOU010000010.1 coordinate 14,137, forward strand.
CCTCTTAGATTGACGTTGGCGCCGGCAGCGCAGCTGTCGCTTACCTCTTCTCGGAGCAGGCTTACGGGCGCGAAGCGGCCGCGCTGGCCGGCCGCGCTGCGCCTTCCGCCATGAATCTAACCGGCGCCCTGTCCTGCAAGACGCCCAGGTTTCTCCGTAGTACGATAGCGCCTGCCTCAGTACCGGTGACCACCTGGACGAGGCCGGTATCGTCATCGTTTCCACGGACCCCGAGCGTGACCCTGCGAATGCCTATCCGGCCGTGCTCGACGATGTAGACGAAGGATCCGCCTTCGTCCTCCCTTACCGCTGAGCGCGGCACCGCCAGGACGCCTTGACGCTGCGCGATCGCCAACGAGGCGACGCCGAACATGCCGTCCCTCAGAATGCGTGATAACGCGGTTTCTCCGTCCAGCGTGATATGGACGATGATCGAACGTGAACCGGGCTCAACACTTGGATTGATGCGCGAAACCCTGCCCGTCAGCGGAGTGGCAATGCCTTCGATGCGCACCGCGGCGACCTGTCTGAATGTGACCTTGCTGACATCGCTGGCTGGAACGGATGCTTCGAGCTCCATTCGGCCCAAGTCCACCACGGCAAGCAAAGGTGTGTCCACGCTGACTTTTTCCCCTGGCTCAACGCTGCGGCGGCTGACGAGACCGTCCAGTGGAGCGCGGATCTGCGTATCGGCGAGCGCCTTTTGCGCCAGTTCGAGCGCACCGGCGGCCGAGTCGTGATTTGCGCTGGCAATCGTGTACTGGCTCGATGCGTTCTCGGATGCATTACGGGAAATAAAGCCTTGAAGCTGCAGGTTACGGTTGATGTCCTGCGCTTTCCTGGCGATGTCCAGCTGGCCGCGCGCCGCCAGCAGAGCCCCTTGTGCCTGTTTGACGCGAGCGAGATAGTCCGTGTTGTCGATGCCTACCAGCAGCTGGCCCTTGGTGACCGCTTGGCCCTCCTGTACCAACACGGCACGGACCTCACCCGCGACTTTCGCCTTGACTACCGCCTGATTGGTCGCTCGCAACGTGCCGGACAAGTCGAGGTTTTCCGTCAAGTCCTGACGTTGCACACGGACGACGTCGCCGGGAAGTAGCTCGATCTCGATCGGTGCCGATGTGCGGTGTGCGCGCGCCGGAGGTTCGCCGGCGCGACGTCCAAATACCGCCGCGGCAAAGCTGGCAGCAAGGACAAAGACCAACAAGGCACGCTGTGAAAAACGAAGTATCATACAAGGATAGAAAGGCAAGCAAGGATCGTGAGGCGGCCAAGGGCAGCGAATAACTAGGGCCGGGGTATATTTCTACGCAGAGTCCACCGTCGCAGATCGTCAATACAAGAATAGGCGACCGGCACGACGAACAAGGTGAGCAGTGTTGCGGTCAACATGCCGCCAATGACAGACTGTCCCATTGGCGCGCGCTGCTCCGCGCCCTCCGAGAGGCTGAACGCCAGCGGCAGCATGCCGAATATGGTCGCGGCGCTGGTCATCAGGATGGGACGCAGACGGGTTTGCGCCGCAGCGAGCAGGGCTGCATCGCGCTCGGCCCCTGCTGCACGGGCTCGGTTGGCAAAGTCAACCAGCAAGATGGCGTTCTTCGTGACCAGCCCCATCAACATGATGAGGCCGATCACCGAAAAAAGATTCAGTGTCCCGCCGAAGGTCAGAAGAGCCAGAAACGCCCCGCTGACAGTGAGCGGAAGCGCCGACATGATGGCCAGCGGCTGGAGAAAACTGGAAAATTGCGAGGCGAGGATCATGTAGATGAACGTTACGCCGAGAACCAGCGCCACTGCAGCATGTTCGAACGATTCCTTCATATTCTTGACCGACCCTCGCGCTTGATAGCGATAACCGGATGGCCATTCAAGGCTGTCCAGCACTGCCTTCACCTCGCGCGCCACTTCGCCTGTCGAGCGCCCGGCCGTATTGGCGGACAATTCGATCTCGCGCCGCAGATCGCGGCGGTTGATCTGAGTTGGCCCGGCTGCATCTCTGATCTGGGCGATCTGGCCAAGCATCACCATGGCCCCGGTTGCCTTTGTCCCTGCCGGAGTCAATGCAATGCGCTTGAGATCGTCGATCGTGTTGTGCCCCGTCGCAGCGATGCCGACCCGTACATCGACGCTTTCACCATTGTCCGCCCACCAGTTTGCCGCGATTTCGCCGTTGAGCAGCGTGCGCAGGGTCGTTCCTACCTGGCTGACGCCGATGCCCAGGTCCGACGCACTGGTTCGCTCGAGCTCCACCGATATCCGAGGCGCCTGTGCCGAGAGACTCGAGTCAAGGTCGACCAGACCAGGGATTGTCGCCATGCGCCGCTGGGCCTCGGCGGCTATCGATGCGAGCTGCCCAATATCCGGCCCCTGCAGGCTGATCCTAATCTGTTTGTTGTCGTTGCTGAGGCCGTCGAGCGGACCGACATGGGTCAAGCGGATCCCGGCCAGGTGGCGCAAGCGCTGACGCAACAGAATGTTGAATTCCTTCGCACTGATATCGCGTTCACTGCGCGGACACAGCTTGATGAACACGGTCCCCATGTTTTTACCTTGCGCGTTGCCGGTATTGATCGTTGTATAGAGCGCGCGCACCTCCTTGAATTGCCGAATCGCTCGTTCGACCTGAACTGCCTTGAGCTCCGTGGCTTCCAGCGACGATCCCGGTACCGTCTGGAACGCCACACCCGTTTCGGCGAAGTCGGCTTGCGGCAGAAATTCGCTTCCGATCAAATTGCATGCGGGAATTGCCAAGCCAGCCAAGAAAGTCAGCAGCGCAAACACCAGTACGGAGATGCGATGAGATAGCGACCAGTTGAGCGCCAGCTGGTACTGGCTGGTCAGGGTGCTCGCCAGTCCGGCGGCCATTGACCCCAGACGATGGCCGCGAGCGGCCGTTTGGTGCCTGGATGACGCGGCATGCCGGGTGCCGTGCCATTTTGCCGAAAGCATCGGGTCCAGCGAAAACGCGACCAGCATCGAGATCAGGACCGCGGCGCTGACGGTTATGCCGAATTGATGAAAGAAGCGTCCGATGATTCCCCCCATGAAGGCGACCGGAATAAAGACGGCCAGGATGGTCAGCGTTGTCGCCAGCACCGCCAAGGAAATCTCAGCCGTACCATGGATGGCCGCGACACGGTGCGCCTCGGCGACTGTACGATGACCAAGGTGGCGAACGATGTTCTCGCGCACGACGATGGCGTCGTCGATCAGCAGCCCGACACACAGTGACAGCGCCATCATAGTTACCATGTTGATGGTGCAGCCAAGCAGATAAACGAAGCTGAACGTCCCGATCAGCGCAACCGGCAGCGCAAGTGCCGTGATCACAGTCGACCGCCAGGAGTTAAGGGACAGCCAGATCACCAGCACGGTCAGCACGGCGCCCTCGATGAGGGTGGTGCGCACGTTTGCCAGCGCCAGACGGATCGGCCTGGCCGCGTCCTTGACGATGTCGATGGCGAGACCGGGATGCCTTTTCTGCAGTTCAGCCTTTAGCTCAACCAATACGCGCATCGCGCCGTCGGCCACCGCGATGGTATCGTGGCCCTGCGCCTTCAGGACTTCGAGCGCGACCACCCTGCGGCCTTGGAACAGCGCGACGCTTTCTTGATCCTTCTGGTCGTCGGTAACGCGTCCCAGTTGCCGCAGTGTCACCGGCAGGTCGCCGCGGCGGGCGACCTGCAGTTCACCGAACCGGTCAACGTCCACCAGGCTGGACTGAGCCTGAACCGTCGTCTCGCTCTGACTGGACCGTAACAGGCCGGCCGCAGTGCGCTGATTACTGTCGCGCAGGGCACGCAGTACGGCCTCGACGCCTACGTTGTGAGCCTGCATCTTTGCCGGATCGATCGCGATTTGCACCGCGCGTTCGGCGCCACCGACCACATTGACGGCACCGACGCCGGCGACGTTCACGAACCGTCTTCTCACCTGCTCGGCAATCGTGTTCAGTTCCCGCGTGCTGGCCGGATCGGCGCCGGGCGAAGCGCCGAGCGCCAGCACGAACATCGGCCTATCGCTGGGATCGAAACGGCTGACCCGGGGTGCCAGCACATCGACGTGGAACGACGTCCTAAGTGCCTGCACCTTTTCCTGCACCGCTTGCTCGGCGCTGACAGGGTTTGTGCTGAGGTCGAATTCGATCACGACGACAGCCAGTCCGCCATAGGAGCGCGACGTGAGGCTGTTGATGCCGGCAATCGTGTTGACCGCAGTCTCGATGGGCCGCGCCAGCTGCGTCTCAACCACTTCCGGGGCGGCACCCGGGTACTCCACCTGCACCACCACCACGGGGAAGTTTAGCTCCGGATATTGATCAACGCGTAGCTGCCGGTACGACAAAGTACCGAGCACCAGCAAAGCTGCCATGATCATAACGGCAAGCACGGGATTCGCGATGCTGACTCGGGTCAGCCACATGGTCGCATCTCATCGGATCGGGTCCACCAGTAGGTGCGGCGCGGCATCAGGCGCTTTACCCGCGTGCGGCCGGTTGCCAAGTGACAACGACCTTTCCAACCGCGAGGCGGCTCTCCAGCAACTCGTGCGCGCACGCCAGTTCCGTAACGGGAAACCGTCGCGCCGGCAGAGGAGTGATCGCGCCTTTCTCGAACAGGGCCATGACGCCGACCAGACAGCGTCGCAGCAGCAAGGGCTTATGGCTGGCCAGTTCCAGCATGTTGACGCCGAGCATGGACTGCGAGCGCAGCAGCAGGAGGGCGGGAGACAGCAGGCCGAACGAGGCTGCGGTCGCCAAGGCATTCCACAGCGGGCCACCGCGCATGCGGGTCCGGCTCGAGGCGCCGAACATGACAAGCCGGCCGCCGGGGCCGAGCAGCCTTCGGCTCTTCGACAAGACCTTCCCGCCAATCGAATCGTAGACCACGTCCAGTCCCGCGGAACCTGTGATCCGTCTGACCGCCTGCTCGAAGTCCTCGCGACGGTAGTCGATCACATGGTGCGCCCCGAGGCGCTTGACCAGATCGACCTTTTCAGGGCTTCCGGCAGTCGCAAACACGTCGCAGCCCTTGTGCAATAACATCTGTACCAGGGCCGATCCAACCCCGCCGGCGCCGGCGTGCACCAGGACCCTGTCGCCGGCATGCGGCCTAACCAGTTCTTCGCTGCAATAATAGGCCGTGCAAAACTGCGTCGCCAATGCGCAGGCGACGCCGGCGTCGACGCCATCGTCGAGTGCGATCGCAAGCCGCGCATCGGTGACGACCTGCTCGGCGTACGCGCCGAAGCGGGTGAAGGCCAACACCCGCTGGCCGCACTGGAAATCCGGCACGCCCCGAAGATCGATGATGCGGCCGACCACCTCGTATCCGGGAACGAATGGTAGCTTCGGTGCGCCTCGATAAAGACCGCGGCGCATCACGACATCGGCGAAGTTGATGCCGAACGTGTCGACTTCGATGCGGATCTCCCCCTCCTGAAGAAGAGCCGGGTCCTGCTCGATGCGCGCGAATGCCGTGGCTGGGCTGCCGAAGCGCGTCAGCGCGTACGCCGAGTGCCGCGCGGTGGGAGCGGCTAGGCCCGCCATTGCGAGTCCGTTGCCTGGTGATTCCGCCCGTCGGTTTGCGTCAGCGCGAGAAGGCGGCGTTCGATCTCGTCCACCATGCGCGCGATCTGTTCCTTGCGCTCGGATGACGTAAGCACCCCGCCCTGCGGTTGAGGAATTGGCGCAGCGAATTCCACCAGCACCTCGGGCCGACGCCAGAGCGCATGACGCAGGTTCAGCGTAGCTGGGCCGAGGAAGCGCACGGGCACGACCGGCACGCCTGCCAACTGGGCAATTGTCGCGGCGCCGCGCTTTACTCCGGAAACCTGGGCTTCGCGCCGACCGCCGGGAAAAATCAGAATAATGCCGCGGTCGTTGAGAATGTCGACCGGGATCTTGATGGAACTTGGACCTGGCACACCTCTTTTGACGGGAAAGGCTCCCAAGTTGTGCAGCACCCTGCTGAGCACCGGAACGTCGAACAGTTCCTGCTTGGCCATGGGAGAAATTGTGCGCGGCCAGGCGGCGAAACCGATCCACAAGGGATCGGCCCAGCCGGTATGGTTGGAGACCAGGACGCAACCTTCGGATGGCAGATGCTCGCGCCCTTTGATGACCAGCCGGCCGAATAGGCTGAAATAGGCCCGCAGCAAGCTGCCGGCCAACATGTAGGTGAAGCTCATTCGTTTCAAATTGATTCCTCAGGTAATAGCAAGATGCGGCGGTTAGCGTTCGAACTGCACATGATATCCGCTCGCACGACAATGTCGTCACTGCAATGGCGGCGCCGACCCATCATGCGAACGCAGAGCCGGCCGGCCGTGCAGCAAGCGTGTTTTCAACAGATACACGCTTGCCGTGACAAACACGACGGTCATTGCGCCAAGGATCAGCATGTTGTGCCACAAGTCTTCCAGGCCGGCCCCCCGCAATACGACGGCGCGCACCGAGTCGATGAGGTAGGTGACTGGCACGGCCTGTCCGATGGCGCGGATGGCCCACGGCAGCGCGTCGAGCGGCCACATGAATCCTGACAGCAGGATTGATGGCACCAGGATGAAATAGGCCATGTGCATGGCTTGCATATGGGTCCGGGTTGCCGACGATATCATCAGGCCGAGCGCCTGCGCGGCAATCAGGAACAGAGCGCACACGCCCATCAGGAGCGCCAGGCTGCCGCGCACCGTGACGTCGAAGATTCCGACCATGACGAGTGATCCCAACACCATTACCCCCATCGAGAGGAAGAAATAAGGGATCAGTTTTCCAAACACTAGATTGACGGAACTGAGGGGAGATACCAACAGCTGATCCATTGTCTGATGCTCACGTTCCCGGACAATCGAAAAGGCGGTCAGCAGGATCGTCACCTTCTGCAGAATAATTGCCAAAAAACCCGGCACGATGAAGTCGGCCGTGCGCAGTTTCGGATTGAACAGTACCTGGTCGCGAATGCTGACCTGCCCGACAGGGCGGTCGACGGCAGCGCTGAGATGCCGGTTGCTCAACTCTAGCGCCAGCTTGCCGGCTAGCGCCTGAAGATGCGCGGCGGCGGCCGTGTCGGAACCGTCGATGAACAGCTCTGCGGCCGCGTTCTTGCCTGCGCCCAATGCCGCGCCATAGCCGCCCGCAATGCTCAGTCCCGCTTTCGCGCGGCCGGCGACCATGGCCGCTTTCACAGCGGCAGCATTGTCGACCACGAACATGTCGGCCCCGGTGTCCTTGAACGCCGCCATCAGCGCACGGCTGCTGGGCGACCGGTCGGCATCGTGGACCGCCAGTTTGACGGGGTGAACGCTTGTATCGATGGCGTAACCGAACAGCAGAAGCTCAAGAATAGGAATCAGCAGGACCATGGCCAGCGTTTTGCGATCCCGGCAGATGTGTCGCCATTCCTTGACGACGAGTGCTGCTAATTGCATATGTCAATCCATGAAAAGTGAGAGGCCAGCGAAACAAACCGGCATTGCGGCGTCATGACGACCCGGCTCCGGCGTCATCGTCAGAGGAAAACCGCACAATTTGGCCGGCTGTGACCGGCCGTTTGTCGCCGGCCGTCAGCGCGACAAACACGTCTTCCAGCGAAGGACCGGCAGCGGCTACCTGCGCCGATACATGCCCTGCCGACCGCAGCATACCGAGCCAATAGTCGCAGGCGTGCTCCCTCTCGACTAGAGCATGGATCGCGCCGCCGTAAATTGTCGCATGGTGGCAATGAGGCGACTGATTCATGACCTTCAACGCACCGATGAGCGCATCGCAGCGGACGGCAAGGCGCGCCGTCCCCGATGGATGTGCGGCCGGATGCCGCTTGATCTCTTCCGGCGCACCGTCGGCCACAATGCGCCCGCCCGACAGGTAAGCTATCCGGGTGCAGCGTTCAGCCTCGTCCATGTAGTGAGTGGTAACGATCAGAGCCGCTCCCTGCTGGGACAGGCGGAAGAACAAGTCCCACAACTCGCGCCGCGCCACCGGATCCAGGCCGGCGGTGGGTTCGTCGAGCAGCACAACTGCTGGCCGATGGACGGTCGCCACTGCGTAGGCAAGGCGCTGCCGCCAGCCCCCCGACAGGTGACTGACGATGTGGTCGGCCCACGGGTGCAGATGCAGTTCGTCCATCAGTTCGGCGATGCGAGCCGTTGCATGCGCTCTCGTCAAGTCATGGATGCCCGCGAAAAAGCGAAGATTTTCCATCACGGTCAGATCGCGATACAGGCCAAAGCTCTGGGACATGTAGCCGATGCGGGCGGAACGCCCGGGTTGGTCGGAATGCCCCGGCGCGGCGTGCGGAATAATCCCCACGTCCCCGCTGCAGGCCGGCTCCAGCCCGCACAGTATGCGTATCAGGGTGGACTTTCCGGCACCGTTCGCGCCCAGCAGCCCGTAAATCTCGCCGGGCGCCACATGGAACGATATGTTCGACAGCACTTGCGTGTCACCGTATCGCTTGCAGATCGCGTTGACGCGGATGAGCGGTGCGGCCGCACCGTCATCCGCTGGCAGGATAGTCATCACAGGCGCGGTCATCATAGCACCCACGGAATCAGTCGCTTTACCCGCGCCGCGTAGGCGCTATAGTGTGCGCCCAGTTCGGACAGCAACAGTGCTTCTTCGCGAAGGATGCGGCGCCAGCCGAACGGGACAAGCACGGCCGCCAGGACGACGCCCACCCAGGAATTGAACAGGACCGAATTGCCCAATACCAGCAGCAGCGTCCCCAGATATGCGGGATGACGCACCAGCCGATACGGCCCGGTCTTGATGACGCGGTGTTCGGGCAGCAACCGGATCGTGTGGGAAAAATGCTCTTTCAGATGAGCCTTGGCAAGCCAGCGCAGTGCCGTGCCCGCTAGGAACAGCAGCGCCCCGGCGGTAAACAGCGCCGGCGCAGGCGCGGCACCGAACTGGAAGCGATCGACGATGAGCCGGTCGCCCAGCGGCAGCGCCAGTGCTAGACCGGTCAGAAAACCGCTGACCCGTCCGCTGTCGGCGGAGCGGGTGTCGCCTTGCTCGTTCAGCGTGAACACTTCGGCGAGCACGCCCGCGGTTAGCACCAGCAGCAGCGCGCCCGCTTCAGCTTGGCCGATGTCCGGCGTACCGTCGCGCCCAGCGGCGATCAACACGGCAAAAATAGCCGGCGCCAGCAGACAGACCGCGACATCGTATCGATACTTCTTTACCATAATTATCCTTATATCCAGCCCATTGATTGGTACCAGCGTCCGGTC
>CBFGOU010000011.1:0-21955 GCA_965650445.1 uncultured Oxalobacteraceae bacterium
GCGTGGACAACTAATCGAGTCGGTCAGCAAAGGCTACCAATCGCGTGGCTACCAGCTGTACAGCAAAATTGCCGGTACCGCCTTGGGTGAAACCGGCCAGGCTTACCAGGTTTATCTGTTCAGCGTGTTTGATGAGCTGGCACAAGAGCTGCCCGCTCTGTTTGATCGCTATGCTGCCAATGGTTTGCTGTTCCCACGCGAGACCGCCCTGCGTGCGCTGCTGGACGAGCTAAATCATTTCGAGATCGAGCAACTCTGGGCCGAAGACGAAACCATTGGCTGGATCTATCAATACTTCAACGATCCAGATGAACGAAAGCGTATGCGAGACCCCAAGCAAGGCGGCTCGCAGGCCCCCCGGAACAGCCGTGAACTGGCTGTACGGAACCAGTTCTTTACGCCGCGTTATGTGGTCGAGTTCTTGGTGGATAACACCTTGGGCCGCCTGTGGTGGAATGCCACTGGCGGGCAAACTGAACTGCGAGACCGTTGCGAATACTTGCTAATCAAGCCCGTCGAGCAACCACAAGCAGCTAACAAACTGCGCGACCCGCGCACCCTAAAGCTGCTGGACCCTGCATGCGGCTCAATGCACTTTGGTCTTTATGCCTTCGATTTGTTTGTTGAGATATATCGGGAGGCCTGGGCCTGGGAGCAACAGTTTGGCCCCGGCTCGCTGGATGTTTCCACTCAGCCCCAGGCTGCCTTTAAGCCCCTGGGCCAGACCTATGAGGACGAAGTGGCTTTTGCGCGCGCTGTGCCACGCCTGATCATCGAGAACAATATCTACGGCGTGGACATCGACCCGCGCGCCGCGCAGATCGCCTCCTTGGCACTGTGGCTGCGGGCACAACGTGCCTGGCACGACACCAGCGTAAAGGCCAAAGACCGTCCACGTATTGGTCAGGGCCATGTGGTGGCGGCTGTCGCCCCACCGGCTGAACGAGATTTGCGTATGCAGTTTGCAGTCCAACTCGATCAGCGGGACGCTGAACTGTTCGAGAAGACCCTGCAGCTACTCAAAGGGCTTCCTGAGCTCGGTGTACTGTTGCAGGTCGAAAGAGAGCTGCCGCACTTGATTGAAAAGATCTATGGAAGGAACACGGACCTATTCAATGATCAGAAAAAAGCCAAGACCTGGGCACAAATCGAATCAGATTTGCGTAAAGCACTTACCGAGTTTTCTCAGGCCGCGAAATCGACCTACCAAGGGCGCCTATTTGCGCAGGATGCACTACAAGGATTGCGACTGATCGATCTATGTCGCGAAGTATTTGATGTGGTGGTGATGAATCCACCTTTTGGCGCGTTGGCTTTGGGAACTAAGGATCAGCTGGTCAAAGCATACCCACATAGCAAGAACGATTTGTTGGCCATCATGGTGGAGCGCGGGCTTGAATTGTTACGGAGTGGCGGGCGGATTGGTGCGATTACCTCGCGGACGTGTTTCTTTCTCTCCGATTTCAAAAAGTGGCGTGAACATGTCCTGCTAGGTCTAACCACGCCTGAGGCGTTTGCTGACCTAGGTGTGGGCGTTATGGATGATGCCGCCGTAGAGGCCGCAGCCTACGTATTGGAGAAGGCGGTATGACGATTTTTCTGCGTTTGATGAAAGAGCTAGATAAACGAGAAGCACTGCTATCAGCCATTTGTGCAAGTCGTGCCGGGTTACCTGATGAGCGCGTATTTCAGACTGACCCCGAAGATTTCAAAATTATTCCAGGCGCTCCATTTGCGTATTGGGTCAATGCTTCAATCCGTTCGGCATTTTTGCGGTTTCCAAAGTTTGAATCGAACGGTCGAACCGCAAAACAGGGTCTGGCATCAGCCGATGATGGCCGCTTCTTGCGCGTTTGGTGGGAGGTGATGCCTGAATTGCAGGGCTGGCATTCTTTCGCAAAAGGGGGCTCCCAATCAAAGCATTATGCTGATGTCTACTTGATGGTTAATTGGCGCCGCGATGGTGCAGAAATTAAGAATAATCTGAATGAGAAGGGTGCCGTTCGCTCCAATGTCTGGATGCTACGTGATACTGCGGCCAATTTCTTCTTACGGCCGGGATTGACTTGGCCAAGGCGCACTAATGGACTTTGTTTTCGAGCGATACCAAGAGGCTGCATTTTTGCTGACAAAGGGCCAGTTGCTTTTGTTGAAAATGACTCTGAAGTCGATCTTTCGGCGCTCTCGGCAATAGTTAACTCAAAGCCTTTTGAGTATTTGGTGTCACTGCAGTTAGCAAGAACTGAACTCGCACAATCTTTTGAAGTTGGCTTAATTCAACAAACCCCTGTTCCCGCCATCTTTGCAGAACATGGTTCAAATCTTGCCGCGTTGGCCCGTCGCGCCTGGTCACTCAAGCGCACGTTAGATACCGTTATCGAAACCTCCCACGCTTTTCTGTTGCCAGCTACCTTGCGGGCGAGGATGGGTGACTACGATCCATCTGACATCGAAGCGGAGTTAGAACAGATCCAGTTCGAGATCGATTCGATCGCCTTCGACCTCTATGGCTTCTCTGAAACCGATCGTCAGGTCGCTTTGGGGCAAACTGAAGCTGCGACCTCCGTCGTGGAAAATACGGCGGATGATGAGATAGATGACGTTGAGCCTGAAGCACCGCCTGTTGATGCGTTACTTGCATGGGCGATAGGCGTCGCCTTTGGTCGCTTCAACTGGCGTCTGGCTACCGGCGAACATGCCGCACCCGCCGAGCCAGAACCCTTCGACCAGCTACCAGCAAAAAGCCCTGGCATGTTGCCGGACGGTGCTGAGCCTTTCCATGTGCATGCTGGAATTCTGGTAGATGATCAGGGTCATCCGCACGATCTCGCTCGTTTGGTTGAAGAGGTGCTGAGCCGGGTTGATGTGTCCGTTCCGGATGATGTGCGTCGCTGGCTGCAACGGGATTTCTTCGCATTTCATCTGCAACGCTATTCCAAGAGCCGCCGCAAAGCCCCCATCTACTGGCCTCTGGCGACAGCTTCAGGCAGCTATACGCTATGGGTCTATTACCCATCCTTGAACAACCAAACGTTGTTCACAGCGGTTAATGATTTCCTCGACGGCCCTAACGGCAAGCTGACGCAAGTCAGCCGTGAGTGCGCAGAGTTACGCACAAAGGGCAGCGGCCGTTCTCGTGATGAGGAAACGCAGTACGAAACGCTGCAGGCCTTCGAGCAAGAGCTGACTGACCTGCGCGACACCTTGCTCAAGATCGCACCAACCTACCAGCCAAACCACGACGACGGTGTGCAAATCACCGCCGCGCCGCTGTGGCAGCTCTTCCGCCACAAGCCTTGGCAAAAGGTATTGAAAAACACCTGGGCCAAGTTGGAAAAGGACGATTATAACTGGGCGCACCTGGCCATGACCTACTGGCCAGAGCGCGTGCGCGAGAAGTGCAAGACTGACAAATCCCTCGCCATCGCGCATGGGCTCGAAGATCTGTACGTGGAGCCGGAGGCTGCCCCCAAGAAAACTCACGGGAAAAAGAAGGCCGGGGGTGAGGCGTGATCCAGGACGTCAAAGCCTTCCCCGTTAGTTTTTACTTCAACCCGGATGGGGCGACATCTTTCTTTATCCCGAAGTACCAGCGTGAATACGTTTGGGGGTGGTCGAACTGGGATGCGCTGTTCAACGATCTGGATGAGTCGCCTTCTGGTCACTTCTTGGGTTCGATCATTTGCGTCAACGGCCAAAAGGACTCGATGGCAGGTGGCAAGCTGGAACTGATCGATGGCCAGCAGCGCTTTACCACCATCAGCCTGCTGTTCTGCGCGCTGTACGACAAGCTGAAGACAAACCCTGACCCTGATGACGACTTCAACGTTGAGATGGTGAACCTGAAGAACCGCATCTTCATCAAGGCGAACAATCAATGGCGCTTTGAGCCCAGCGAGCAGATGCAGAACAAGGCTGACTTCCAGCGGATTCTAAGTGAGCTTTTCCCAAAGCTGGTCACCGCACCCAAAGGGCTGGCCAACTTCGGGAATCGCCGTATCGCGAAGGCTTACAAGTATTTCCGCGAGCGGCTTGCGCCACTGACCATTAGCAAGGCCGTGGCGCTGCTTGAAAAACTCAAGTCCGCGATCCTGGTCAAGATTGAGGTTCAAAGCCATTCAGACGCATTCATGTTGTTCGAGTCGATCAACAACCGGGGCATCCCGTTGTCGGCCATTGACATCATCAAGAACAACTTGCTGGCAGAGCTCGATAAGCGCCCTGACTACGGTATTGATCGGGCGTTTGATGAGTGGAAAGACTTGATTGATTTGCTGCCTGATCCGGCCGTGCAAGAGCGCTTCTTGCGGCAGCTGTACAACGTGTTCAAGTATCTCAAGCGGGTGGAGGTCAAAGGCTGTTCAAGGGCAACGCGCTCCAATCTCATTACCATTTACGACACCTTGTTGCGCAAGCGCCCGGTGTGGCTTTTCCACGCTCTGCAATCCCAGGGAAAGACCTATTCGGCGCTCCTTAATCCAGCTACAGCAAAAGATCAATGGAGCGAGGGTACTGCGGCCAACTTGCAAGACCTGCAGCGCCTCGGTGCCGCACCCGCTTATGCGTTTTTGCTTTGGGTGAACCAGGTTGCCCGGAGTCAGGAGTGGGATGAAAGCGAGGCGCTGAATCAAATGGCCGCGCTGCTCACTAAGTGGTTCTTCTGGCGGAACTTGACTGACATGCCGCCAACCCGTGAGCTCGATCCGATGTTCGTGGAGTTGATTGGTGAGCTGCTGCAAGAGATGCGCTCGCAGTCAATTACAAAGCTGGACGAATTTGTGAAACACGCGAGTGACTGGTTACTGGCACGTGCGGCTCCCGAGGATGTGTGTGATGCCCGCCTTAAGGGCGATGTTTACCTCGACAACTACGAGGCCACTCGCTTCATGTTGTGCAAGCTGGAAGAAGTGCATCAGACCCGCGAGAACAAACGCGACCTGTGGGCGCACGATGCGAACGATCGTCCCGTTTTCACGGTTGAGCACATCTTGCCAAAAACAGAAAACCTTGGCCCAGGCTGGGTGGCCATGCTGGAACTCAACAGCAAGGACACTGCTGACGTTATACGCCAGCGCTGCGCCCACCAGCTTGGCAACCTGACCCTGAGTGGATACAACTCCAAACTCGGCACGATGGAATTCATGAAGAAGCGTGACCGCCAGAACGACAAGGGCGACTTCATCGGGTATCGCAATGGGCTTTATCTGAACGCTGATTTGGCCTCGCGTACCGAATGGAATGAGGCCGCGATGACGGCACGAACAGACAAGATGCTCAAGGAGGTGAAGTCCATCCTGAGCCTAAGGAGCAGCTCATGAGCATTGCTGAATTCATTCAGAACAAGATTCTTCGCCCCCGTTTGCAAAAGACGGGCAGTCTGGTGGTGTATGACCCTGCCGGGCACTACCACGATGTCTGCAACGGTTTGGCCGACGAAAAGCTGCTGGTTGTAGATGCATCAAAGAGCAGCATCGAGAGTCGGGTTGCTGCGATGCAGGGCTTGCGTGATGTGATCGATCGGCAGCTCGCTGGAATCTTGGTCTATGTGCCTGCAAAAGCGCCAGAGAGCGATGAAGAACGGCAGGCTGATCCATTCGCGCCCATTGCCGCAGCAGGGGCAATTTTCCCCGAAGGCGATGGTGACAGTTTTGAGAGCCTGTGTCTGAAGGCGAAGCCAGATCACACCACGGCCATACGGGCCATCTTTGAGCAGGATGCTTCGCCAAGTTTTGCGGTGGTGGATGCGATTGGTGGCGGCTTGGGCTGGCCCAACTTGCGTGCGCTACTGGCAGTCGAGTCCGCCCGGGACATTCTGTTCGCACTGCTTGTGCCAAACGATGCGCAGCAAACGGCATTAAAAGGTAGCGATAGCTGGGTGACGGAGGCGCGTGATTTGCTCCTCAACAGCATGGGCCTGTCATTGAAGACCCGGGGTAAGACTTGGGATTCGGTTGCCAATGAGCTGTGGCGCTTTGTCTTGTTCAGTGAGTTTGTGTTTGATCTGCCGGGTGCGTTGCCCGCCAGCCTGAGCGATGTGCCGCGCTCAGAAACGCAAGCCAAACCCTTGATCGAATATTTGTGCGATCTGTTGCGTAACGATCGCCGCACGCAGAGTGTCTATATCGACCGTGCGGAAGAAATTGAGAAGGACCTTAATCTGGTCAGCCAATTTGGTGGCTGGTCTGATTTGGGCGACCGGGACACATTCCCGTTTGAGGAACGCACGTTTTTGAGCCGGGCGATCGAAAGCATCTTGCGTGATGACATCGACCGTGTGCGGAGCATCTCAGAGCGCCATCAGCAATCGGTGTGGACAGGCAAAGGCGAGAGCCGTGCCCAGTGGGACTTGATTCGATCGGCCACAGAGCTGCTGCAAACCTGCGAAGACATGGAGCGGCAACTTTCAGACAACGCACGTAATCTTGATGTGCTACTGGCCTTTTACGTGAGCAGCCTGCGTGAAGCTGATCGCTTGCATCGCGAGTTCGAACAGGCGGTTAGCGATTACGACTGGCAAGACGCGCAAGGTGTCATGACGCCGGTCAAGCAACAGGTGCGTAAGCGATACGGCAAGCTGGTCGAGAAGGTACAGTTGATCTTTACTCGTCATGTGGAACAAAGTGGATGGCCGCTGGCTGGCCAGCTATCGAACGCTGATGTGTTTGACCGCATCGTCGCTCCCAAGCTGCAAAAGAACGGCCACAAGGTGGCGTACTTCATGATCGATGCGCTTCGCTACGAATTGGGCGTAGCGCTGGAGCGGCAGCTGACGGAGGACGGACAAGTTGAAGTGCAAGCTGCCATGGCGCAGCTACCAAGCATCACACCAGTAGGAATGGCCAGCTTGTTGCCAGGAGCTGGCCAGCAGCTTCGCATCAAGAATGATGCACAGAGCGTGGTACCAATGCTGGGTGACCAGGTGGTGGATACGGTTGCGCAGCGCATGGATGTATTTCGGAAGAAGTATGGTCAACGCTTTGAAGAAGGGCGTCTGGAAGACTTCGTTCGCGGTCGTTTCGATTTCTCGCCTGAAACCGATTTGTTGGTACTGCGCGCGGTAGAAATTGATAGCCACTTTGAGAACCACCCCGACACCGCACCTGCAGAGATCACCAATGCGCTCAAACGCATTCGCGTTGCAATCCATAAGCTAAAAGAGCGTGGCTTTCATGAAGTCGTGATTGCGACCGATCACGGCTTCTTCATGAACACGCATGCTGGTGCAGGCGATGTCTGCAGCAGGCCCTCTGGCAACTGGATCGGCATTCATGACCGGTGCGCGCTAGGCGATGGTGCTGGCGACGGCAATCATCTAGTGGTCGCAGCCGAGAAGATGGGCATTCGCGATGGCTTTGCCAAGTTCGCTGCGCCACATTCGCTGGCAGCCTATCGCAATGGGTTGCTCTATTACCACGGCGGTATTTCTTTGCAGGAGTGTGTGGTGCCAGTGATAACGATGCAGTTGAAAACTTCCAATCAACCGACGCTGCAAAAAGCATCTGTGGCACTGAGCTACAAGAACGGTGCCAAAGCCATCACTACACGCATGCCAGTGATTGACCTTGCCGTTGAAACGGCAGACATGTTTTCCACTGAAAACGAGTTCGAGATTTTGCTGGAGGCACACAACAGCAAGGGTGAAGTTGTGGGCGAAGCGAAGGCCGGGGGCGCAGTGAATCCGGCAACGGGAACTTTGTCTTTGAAGCCAGGTGACAAGGTTCAAGTCACGATCAAGATGCAAATGGATTTCGAGGGAAAATTCAAGATAAAGGCTTTGCATCCGACGACTTATACGGTGTACTGCCAACTTGAGCTGGCAACCGACTATGCGGTGTAAAAACTATGAATGAACTCGACCAAAAGCTGACCGCCACCTTTGACGGCAAGGTGCTGCGCAAGGATTTACTTCACCGGATCAAGAAGGGAACCAACGTCCCGACCTTCGTGCTGGAGTTTTTGCTTGCGCGCTTTTGTGCAAGTGATGATCAAGCCGAGATGGATTCGGGCATGGAAGCGGTGCTCGCCAGCCTGCAGGACAACTATGTAAAGCCTGACGAGGCCAACGCTGCGCAGTCAAAGGTGGCAACTAAGGGCAAACATCGCTTTATCGACAAGGTCCATGTTCGGTATGTCGAGAAGGAGAAGCGCCACTGGGCATCATTAGAGAACTTTAATTCACAGCGTATCGCTATTGGCGAGAAGTTCTACCGAGACAATGACCGCCTATTGGAGGGCGGAATTTGGGCTGAGGTTACGTTGGCTCATAACGCGATCGAAGAAGACGACTACGCGTTTTACATTGAAGACCTGCGGCCCATCCAGATCAGCCGCTTTGATTTTAACCGCTACTGTGAAGGTCGTGCTCAATTCACCCGTGACGAATGGATTGCGGCCATTCTGCGCACTGTTGGCCTGGAGCCGACAAAGTTGTCGAAGCGCGTGCAGATGCACTTTATCGCGCGCTTGGCTGCCCTCGTTGAACCCAATTACAATTACATTGAGCTCGGGCCACGCGGCACCGGGAAATCGTATTTTTTCAGTGAATTTTCCCCCTACGCCACATTGATTTCAGGTGGCCAGGCGACCAAGTCAGCACTGTTCTACAACAACGCACGCCGTAAGGTTGGTCTGGTTGGATTTTGGGATACCGTGGCCTTCGACGAGGTGGGCGGCATCAAAGTCAAAGATCCTGACACCATTCAAATCATGAAGGACTTCATGGCGAATGGGCGCTTTTCACGTGGCGCTGAAGTGATTGCAGATGCCAGTCTGAGCTTTGTTGGCAATTTCGATCTATCCATTAGCCAAGTAGTTAACTCGGTTGAGCATGATCTCTTCCAACCATTGCCCGCTGAGTTCGATCTGGCGATCATGGATCGATTCGCAGCCTACATACCTGGGTGGGAAATGCCCAAGAACAGTAGCGAGTTTCTCACTAACAGGTACGGATTCATTACCGACTACCTAGCGGAAGCGTTCCACTATCAGTTCAAACACACTAATCGGTACGAAGAAGTCAGCAAACGTATCCGACTTGGCAAGAGCGTTGAGGGCCGTGATGAAAAGGGCATCAAGAAAACCGTCTGTGCCTTCCTGAAGATTCTTCACCCTACGGGTTCTCCGACCGATGATGAGTTCGAAGACTATGTTGCCTACGCAGTTGAGTGCCGCCGACGTGTGAAGGAGCAGATGAATAAACGCAAACCCGACGATGAGTTTGCGCGCATCGATCTCTCATACCTTAATACCCATGGGCGAGAAGTTGTTGTCTATTGTCCCGAGTCGAAGGACGCCGCAGCGACACAGCAACCGTTAAGACGGCAGCTCAACGACAAACTTGCGCCTGAACGTAACGTCGCGACACAGGTTATACAAGAGCAACGGGTGCCCGAGCCAACGATCGAAGCCAAAGCCCCGACCGCCGTCGTCACCCCTGTTGTTGTTCCAGACGAGTCGGTGGAAAAGCACTTCACGATTATGTACGGTGACGTCGGCCACAGCTATGAGTCAATCATTGGCCCCTACCTGCGAGGAGCGAAGACGGTTGTCATTGAAGACCCGTACATTCGCCTTCAGCACCAGATTCAAAATTTCGTTCGCTTTTGTGAGTGCGTTTTGAAGGCCGGAACGGTGAAGAAAATCAAGCTTATCACTGGGTACGACGATAACACCCAGTTGGCCGATATTGCGGAGAAACTAGAAGAGCTGAAGCAGAGCCTGCTAGAGATGGATGTGGAGCTTGAGGTCAAGCTCAACCCGAACATGCACGATCGGGAAATTCGCCTGGACAATGGCTGGGTCATCAAAATCGGGCGAGGTTTGGACTTTTACCAAAAGCCGGGGGGGTGGTTTGAGGTGGGAGCGAACGATTACAGCTTACGCAAATGTCTGGAAACGAAAGTGGATATTTTCAAGGCATAGTTCGCAGCTTCAAACGTAAAAAACGCGATCTGGACTGGGAGACGTTTCATGACAGTGAGACTTTAGTCCCTTAGCTGGACCAGAAATGGACCAGAAACGAAAAAGGCTTACGCGAAAAATTCGCGTAAGCCTTTGTTTTTATTGGTAGGCCTCCCCGGAGTCGAACCGGGCACCAACGGATTATGAGTCCGCTGCTCTAACCAGGCATGAGCTAGAGGCCCGAAACTGGTACATCCGAAGACGCTAAAAACTCGCCACTTACGGTCGCGAAGCGGCCGAAGTGGCGAGAGGATATTGTGTTAGCGTAGGTCCGTCAAGCCTCAGCCGCTGTTGTTCTCGAGGAAGCTCTTCAGCTTGTCGGAACGCGACGGGTGGCGCAGCTTGCGCAGCGCTTTCGCTTCGATCTGGCGGATGCGTTCGCGCGTGACGTCGAATTGCTTGCCGACCTCTTCCAGCGTGTGGTCGGTCGACATTTCGATGCCGAAGCGCATGCGCAGCACCTTCGCTTCGCGCGGCGTCAGCGAGTCGAGCACGTCCTTGACCACACCGCGCATCGAGGCGTGCAGCGCCGCGTCCGAAGGCGCCAGCGTGTTGTTGTCCTCGATAAAGTCGCCAAGATGCGAATCGTCGTCGTCACCGATCGGCGTTTCCATCGAGATCGGCTCTTTCGCGATCTTCATGATCTTCCGGATCTTATCTTCCGGCATTTCCATCTTGATCGCGAGGGTGGCCGGATCCGGCTCGGCGCCCGTTTCCTGCAGGATCTGGCGCGAGATCCGGTTCATCTTGTTGATCGTTTCGATCATGTGCACCGGAATACGGATCGTGCGCGCCTGGTCCGCGATCGAGCGGGTAATGGCTTGGCGGATCCACCACGTCGCATACGTCGAGAATTTATAGCCGCGACGGTATTCGAACTTGTCCACCGCCTTCATCAGGCCAATATTGCCTTCCTGGATCAGGTCGAGGAATTGCAGGCCGCGGTTCGTGTATTTCTTCGCGATCGAGATGACGAGACGCAGGTTAGCTTCCGTCATTTCGCGCTTGGCCTTGCGCGCCTTCATTTCACCGGCCGCCATCTGGCGGTTGATGTTGCGCAGGTCCGGCAGCGGCAGGACCACGCGGGCTTGCAGGTCGATCAGGCGTTGCTGCAACTCCTTGATCGTCGGGATATTGCGGCCGAGGATCGCGCTGTACGCGTGGCCGGCGTTCACTTCGCCGTCGACCCAGTCGAGGTTCGTCTCGTTGCCCGGGAAGACCTTGATGAAGTGGGCGCGCGGCATGCCGCAGCGGTTCACGGCCACGTCCAGGATCTGCTTCTCGATGTGGCGCACTTCGTCGACCTGGCCGCGCAGGGTGTCGCACAGCTTCTCGACGACCTTGGCCGTGAAGCGGATGCCGAGCAGTTCGTTCGAGATCGCTTCCTGGGCCTTGACGTAGCCGTCGGAGTTATAGCCCTGCTTCTCGTAGGCCTTGCGCATCTTGTCGAACTGCTGTTCGATTTCGCGGAATTTGTCGAGAGCCGAGTTCTTCAGCTGCTCGAGCTGTTCGGCGGAATAGCCGGCCGCGCCGGAACCCGCGTTCGCCTCTTCTTCCTCTTCCTCGTCGTCGTCCTCATCGTCGTCGGACTCGGTCGACGCCGGGGCGACGGTCGCCGGGGACGTCGCTTCGTCCTCTTCCGGGTCGACCATGCCGTCGACGATTTCGTCGATCTTGATCTCGTCCTGCTCGATGCGGCGGGCGGCGTCGATGATCTCGGCGATCGTCACCGGGCAGGCGGAGATCGCCTGGATCATGTCGCGCAGGCCGTCTTCGATGCGCTTGGCGATCTCGATCTCGCCTTCGCGGGTCAGCAGTTCGACCGAGCCCATCTCGCGCATGTACATGCGCACGGGGTCCGTCGTGCGGCCGAAATCGGAGTCGACGGTCGACAGCGCCGCTTCGGCGGCAGCCTCGGCTTCGTCGTCGCTGGTGACGGTGGCGACGTTATCGGACAGCAGCAGCGTTTCGGCATCGGGCGCGTGCTCGTAGACGGCAATGCCCATGTCGTTGAACGTGCCGATGATGCCTTCGATCGCTTCCGGATCGACGATGTTGTCCGGCAGATGGTCGTTGATCTCGGAATACGTGAGGAAGCCGCGCTCCTTGCCCGACTTGATCAGGGCCTTGAGCTTCTGGCGACGGATTTCCAGTTCCTCTTCGCTCGCTTCCGTGTCCGACGAGAACGCATCTTTCAGCAGCGCTTTTTCCTTGGCCTTGCGGTCCTTGGCCTTGGCCTTGTCGACCGCTTTCAGCTCGGCGCGCTCGACCGCGTTCAGGGCGGCGACTTCGTCGTTCTCGGGCGTGAATTCCTTGGGCTTGCGGCCACGGCGGCCTGGCACCTTGACGGCCGGCAGCACGTAGCCCGACGTATCGATTGCGGCGAGGGCTTCCGCATCGGTCGTCTGGTTGACTGGGGCGACACCCGCAACGCGAGCTTCCGCCTTGTCTTGCGAATTGTCCACTTTAGCGGACATTCTGGTGGATTTGGTAGCCACTTTGGTTTCGGGTTTCTTGGTTGGCACAGGCGCTTTCGAAGTCACAACGACCACTTTACGATGGTTAAAGATAAAGTTTTGTTACCTTACATCACGCTGCAGGCACATACTGTTTGCCCCACTAACTGAAACACCTCGCCTGAATTGTCACGAAAAATCGTTTCAATGCTTGCAATAGTTAGCGTTTTATTATAGCACGCGCCCCTGTTCTTTCCAGTCAAGAACGGCGCCTCGGCAACCCTCCCCGATCAGGCGAATTTCGCAGGGGTGTCGTTCGCTGCCTCCCGGGCCAAGAGGTCCTGCTGAGCTGTGATTTCGCGATAGCGGGCACTCACCTGATCTGGGGTCAATCCGGAAGAAAACAACTGGTTCAACTCCTGTTTCAGCACGTCCATCTTGACTTGCCTCACAGCACTCGTCAGCCACACGCGGTCCGCGTCGATATCCGATTCGGGTTCGACCGCGATCGATGCGATCAGGTTGTCGTACTCCGAACTCGCTTCCTTCAATTGCTCGGACAACGCGGCGAACGTACCGTTCGGTCCCAACGCCTGCGCCATCGCCACGAGCTGGCGCAGGCGTTCGGCCTGCTCGGTGCCGAAGTGGTCGAAGGCGCGCAAGGCCGACTCGTCCAGGCCCAGCGCCAGCGCCGGATGCGACACCAGGATGCGCGACATCTGCAATTCCAGGCCGACCGGTTCCGGACGCCCCTGGCGCGGCGGCGCCTTCCTGGCCACCGCCACCGGCTTGGACAATTCAAACAACGTTTCGATCTCCGCCGGCGTTGACTCCGTCAGGTTCGCCAGGCCGCGCACGATCTGCAGGCGCAAGGCCGACGGCGTCATCGCCTGCAGCAGCGGTTTCGCATCGAACTGGACGCGCGCCCGGCCTTCCGGCGTGTCGAGATCATGCTCCGTCGTAACCTCGCGCAACAGGAATTGCGACAGCGGCATCGCCTCGTTGATTTCCTGGGCGAATGCGTCCCCGCCGAATTCGCGCACATAGCTGTCCGGATCATGCTCTTGTGGCAAGAACAGGAACCTGATCGTCTTGTTGTCCGTCACTTGCGGCAGACACGCTTCCAGCGCGCGGCGGGCGGCGCGGCGGCCGGCCTTGTCGCCGTCGAAGCTGAAGATGACGTTGTCCGTCTGGCGCAGCAGCTTTTGCACGTGGGTACTGGTACACGCCGTGCCGAGCGTCGCGACGGCTTGCGGGAAGCCGAGCTGGGCCAGCGCGACGACGTCCATATAACCTTCGGTCACCAGCACGTAGCCGGCGTCGCGGATCGCCTGGCGCGCCTCGAACAGGCCGTACAGTTCATGTCCCTTCTGGAACAGCGGGGTTTCCGGCGAGTTCAGGTATTTGGGTTCGCCACCGTCCATCACGCGGCCGCCAAAGCCGATCACCTGCCCTTTCGTGTTCCGGATCGGGAACATGATCCGCTCACGAAAACGGTCGTACCGCTTCTTGTTGTTGCCATCTTCGTCCACCTTGTCGATGACGAGGCCGGATTCGACGAGCGCCAGCGCATCGTAGTCGCGGAAGACGGAACGCAAATTGTCCCAGCCGCCCGGCGCATAGCCGAGGCCGAAGCGGGCGGCGACCTCTCCCGTCAGGCCGCGGCCTTTCAGATAGGCGATGGCGTTCGGCGCCGTGCGCAGCTGGGCGCGGTAGAAATCGCAGGCCTGGTTCAGCGCGTCCGTCAGCGCCAGGGTCTGCGCCTGCTGGGCGGCGCGCTGGGCCGGCGGGATCTTGTCGTCCTCCTGGGGCACGATCATGCCCACGCTTTGTGCGAGGTCCTTGACGGCGTCGACGAAGCCCATGCCCGAGTATTCGATTATGAAGCCGATAGCGGTGCCGTGGGCGCCGCAGCCGAAGCAGTGATAGAACTGCTTGGTCGGGCTGACGGTGAAGCTGGGGGATTTCTCGTTGTGAAACGGACAGAGCCCCATGTAATTGGCGCCGCCCTTTTTCAGCTGCACGTAACGCCCCACCACGTCGACAATGTCAACGCGGTTGAGCAGATCGGTAATGAATGATTGCGGAATCACTTGATCTAACTAACAGTATTTGTCTCAGGTCAGACTATACCGCAGGGCTCGTTACAAGTTGATTTGCAACAATGCAACATGGCGTTGCCGCTCCGGTGCATCAAAAACAGGCACGGCCGTGGCGGCGTTGCCGCAGCCGTGCCACCAGGCATTAGCCGCCTGCGAGAGCTTTCTTGACCTGGGCCGAGACGGCCGTCATGTCGGCGCGGCCGGCCAGTTTCGGTTTCAGGATGCCCATCACCTTGCCCATGTCCTGCGGACCGGCGGCGCCCGATGCGGCAACGGCTGCGGCCACTTCGGCGGCGACTTCCTCATCCGACAGGCCGGCCGGCATGTAGGCCGACAGCACGGCCAGTTCCGACTTTTCCTTGTCGGCCAGATCCTGGCGGCCGCCATTTTCGAACTGGGTGATCGAATCCTTGCGCTGCTTGATCATCTTTTCGACGACGGCCACCACCTGCGCATCGTCCAGCTCGATACGTTCGTCCACTTCTTTCCGCTTGATCTCGGCGATCAGGAGACGGACCGTGGTAAGACGCTCGCTGTCCTTGGCGCGCATGGCGGCTTTCATGTCGTCGGTGATTTGGTCTTTCAAGCTCATGGATACTCCGTTCGATAGGGACAAAAGGCAAAAACCCGCTGCGGCACAACCGGAGCGGGCTTCGTCGAATTCAGGCTTTGCAACGCCGGGACTGGCAGTGGCCGTCGCCGGGGAAAGCGTGAATATAAATCAGTACAGCTTCTTCGGCAGTTGCTGGCTGCGGATGCGCTTGTAGTGACGCTTCACGGCAGCGGCCAGCTTGCGCTTGCGCTCTGCGGTCGGCTTCTCGTAGAACTCGCGTGCGCGCAGTTCAGTCAGCAGACCGGTTTTTTCGATAGTGCGCTTGAAGCGACGCATAGCGACTTCGAACGGCTCGTTTTCTTTAAGGCGGATAGTGGTCATGTAAAAATGAAACCGTTGGATTTAGGGAAGAACGAAATTCTAACAGCTTTTCAAGTTCTGTGCGAAGTTTTTCATCAGTGTGCAAAGTTGCCACATGGCTGCTTTTTTACTCGATCGCCCCGCCCGCCGCGACGCCGGAAGCCCATGCCCACTGGAAGTTATAGCCGCCGAGCCAGCCCGTCACGTCGACCGTCTCGCCGATGAAATACAGGCCCGGGACAGTGTTCGCCATCATCGTCTGCTGCGACAGTTCGCGCGTATCGACGCCCCCCAGGGTGACCTCGGCCTTCTTGTAACCTTCCGAGCCGGTCGGGACGATGGCCCAGCGGTTGATCGCATCGCCCAGCTTGCGCAATTTCGCGTCGGCCATGTCCGGCAAGCGCGCATCGGGTACCAGACCATTGCCGGTCAGCAGGCCTTCCGCGAGGCGCGTGGGCAGCCATTGCGACAATATATTGCCCAGCTGCTTTTTCACCGTCGTCTTCATGGCAATCAGCTCTTCCGCCACATCCATTTCCGGCAGCAGATTCAGCACGATGGGCGTGCCCGGCTGCCAGTAGCTGGAGATTTGCAGGATGGCCGGGCCGGACAGGCCGCGGTGCGTGAACAATAAGTCTTCGCGGAAATAACCGTACTTCGCGTTCTTGCCCTTCTTCGATCCCGTCGTCACGTCCACTTCGAGCGCGATGCCGGCCAACGGCACGAACGGTTGCCAGCTGGGGCCGTCGAACGTGAGCGGTACGAGGCCGGGGCGCGTCTCGACGATTTTGAGATCGAAATGCTTCGCGATGCGATAGCCGAGATCCGTCGCGCCGATCTTCGGGATCGACAGGCCGCCCGTTGCGACCACGACATTGCTCGCGAGGATGGGCTCGCCATCCGTGTCGATGCGGAATCCTTCCGCGTTCTTCGCGACGCCGGCCACCTTGCACGGCATGCGCCACTGCACGCCGCCCGCGTCGCACTCCGCCTTCAGCATGGCGATGATCTGTTCGGACGAGTCGTCACAGAACAGCTGGCCGCGGTGTTTTTCGTGGTACGCGATGCGATGCTTCTTGACGAGCGCGAGGAAATCCTGCGGCGTGTAGCGCGACAGCGCGCTGCGGCAGAAATGCGGATTCTCGGAGAGAAAATTCTGCGGGCCGGCGTTGATGTTGGTGAAGTTGCAGCGGCCGCCGCCCGAGATGCGGATTTTTTCCGCCAGCTTGCCGGCGTGGTCGACCAGCAGGACGCGCTTGCCGCGCTGGGCCGCGGTGGCGGCGCACATCATGCCGGCGGCGCCGGCGCCGATGATCGCCACGTCGTAGTGTTTTACCATGCCTCTTCCGTGAATGCTGCGCGCAAAAGGCGTGATTGTACGGGAACGCGGACCGGTTATACAGCCTGGCGCAATGCCCGGGAGGCCTGCACGCACTGCGCCACCTGCGCCGCGATCGGCGGCGGCACGGGCTGTTCACCGCGCAGCGCACGCGCGATCCAGTCGGCGGTCGCAGCGGCGTCGCGGCCTTCCGGCGCGGGCGCCAACTCGTCGGTCGGCGCGTCGCGCTCGACCAGCAGCGTCTTTTGTCCGGCGTGGAACCAGTTGATTTCCTGGGCGCGGTTGGCGTTCGCCACCGTCTCCCCTTCCGTGCCGCGCATGAGGAACGCGTCGCCGCGTTTGTGCGGGGCGGCCGTTTCGAAATACGCGGTCAGCATCGCCAGGTATTCCGGGTGCGTGTACGACACGAGGCGCAGCGCCGGGCCTTCGAACGGCTGCAGGATCTTGACGATCGTATGCGTGGAATTACGCACGCCGAGGATGCGGCGCAGCGACAACTGGTGCGCCAGTTCCGGCGCCAATAACTCGATCGGCATGAAGCACGGGCGGCCGGCGGCGAAGGCGTCCAGCATGTCGGCCGTGGAGCCGCTCGGGCCGATGCCCATCTCGGCGAAGATCTCGGCCGTCGTCACGCGGCCCGGGTCTTCCTGCACGCCGTGCACGAGCACCGGCACGCCCGCGCGCGCGAGGAGCAGCGCCAGCAGCGGCGTCAGGTTGGCCAGCTTGCGCGCGCCGTTGTAGCTGGGGATCAGCACGGGCGCGAAATCGCCGGGCGGCGCGGGCAGCGGCGCGAACGAGCTTTCCGCCGCGTCCATGAAGCCGGCGATTTCTTCGACGGACTCGCCCTTGATGCGCATCGCGAGCAGGATGCCGCCCAGTTCCAGGTCGGACACCCGCCCGTCGAGCATGGCGGCGTAGAGCAGTTTCGCATCCTCGCGCGACATGCTGCGCGCGCCTTTTACGCCGCGGCCGATCTCCTTGATGAAGCGGGCGGCCGGGAAGGGATTTGGGGAGGTGTTGGTCGTGTCCATAATGACAGGATACCATGCAACATTTTTGGGCAGGAGGATGCACGGTGTAAGATTTCAGGCTAGACTCAACGATCCCCTCTGGAATAAATACGATTGCCATGCTGATCACGCCCGATATCGAAAACACCAACGTCACCTCGTTCGCGACCATGCCGACGCCCAGCGAGCTGCATAAAAAGCTGCCGCTGACGGACAAGGCCTTCACCACCGTGATGAAGGGCCGCGAGACCCTGCGCAACATCCTCGACCGCAAGGACAAGCGCCTGTTCGTCGTCGTCGGCCCCTGCTCGATCCACGACCCGGTCGCGGGTCTCGACTATGCGCGCCGCCTGAAGGCGCTGCAGGCCGAGGTGGAAGACACGATGGTGCTCGTGATGCGCGTGTATTTCGAAAAGCCGCGCACCACGACCGGCTGGAAGGGCTATATCAACGATCCCTTCATGGACGACTCGTTCCGCGTGGACGTCGGCATGGAGCGCGCGCGCCAGTTCCTGCTCGACGTGTGCGAACTGGGCCTGCCGACGGCCACCGAGGCGCTCGACCCGATCTCGCCGCAATACCTGGGCGACCTGATCGCCTGGACCGCGATCGGCGCGCGCACCACCGAATCGCAGACGCACCGCGAGATGTCGTCCGGCCTCTCCACGCCGGTCGGCTTCAAGAACGGCACCGACGGCGACGTCAGCATCGCCATCAACGCCGTGCTGTCCTCGTCCAGCCCGCACTCCTTCCTGGGCATCAACGGCCAGGGCGGCGTGTCGATCGTGCGCACGCGCGGCAACGCCTACGGCCACGTCGTGCTGCGCGGCGGCGGCGGCCGTCCGAACTACGACTCGGTCTCCGTCGCGATCGCCGCACAGGCCCTGACGAAAGCCGGCCTGCCGGCGAACCTCGTCGTCGACTGCTCGCACGCCAACAGCTACAAGAAGCCGGAGCTGCAGCCGCTCGTCATGTCGGACGTGATCCAGCAGATCAGGCACGGCAACCAGTCCCTCGTCGGCGTGATGATCGAATCGAACATCGTCGGCGGCAGCCAGCCGATTCCGAGCGATCTGTCGCAGCTGAAGTACGGCTGCTCCGTCACCGACGGCTGCATCGCCTGGGACGACACCGAGGCCATGCTGCGCAACGCGCACCAGGAATTGCTGCAGCGGCCGTGATGCCCTGGCGGGCCAATGCAGGTACAATGGCAGATTGCGCGCCGCCCCGGCGCGCCGATCTTGTCTACCTCACACTGTTCCCTGCTTGCCCATGATTGTCCTCGGCGTCGAATCCTCCTGCGATGAAACCGGCCTGGCTCTGTACGACACGGAGCGCGGCCTGCTGGCCCACGCACTGCACTCGCAGGTCGCGATGCACGAGGAGTACGGCGGCGTGGTGCCGGAACTGGCGTCGCGCGACCACATCCGGCGCGCGCTGCCGCTGCTGGAACAGGTGCTCGCGAAGGCCGACCTGCCGATGGAGCGCATCGACGCCATCGCCTACACGCAGGGCCCCGGCCTCGCCGGTGCGCTGCTGGTCGGATCGTCCGTCGCCTGCAGCCTGGCGCTGGCGCTGGATAAACCCGTGCTGGGCGTGCACCACCTGGAGGGTCACCTGCTGTCGCCGCTGCTCGCGACCGAGCGGCCGGAATTCCCGTTCGTCGCCCTCCTCGTCTCCGGCGGCCACACGCAGCTGATGCGCGTGGATGGCGTCGGCCGCTACACCCTGCTGGGCGAGACGCTGGACGACGCGGCCGGCGAAGCCTTCGACAAATCGGCCAAGCTGCTGGGCCTCGGCTATCCGGGTGGCCCGGCCATTTCGCGCCTGGCAGAATTCGGCGATCCGGAAGCGTATAAACTGCCGCGCCCGATGCTGCACTCGAAAGACTTCAACTTCAGCTTCTCGGGCCTGAAAACGGCCGTGCTGACCGTCGTGAAGAACAATGCAGCGGACATCGCCAACGTCTGCGAGCAGGACAAGGCCAACATCGCACGCGGCTTCGTCGATGCCATCGTCGACGTGCTGACGGCGAAATGCGTGCTGGCGCTGAAGCACACGGGATTGAAACGCCTCGTGATCGCGGGCGGCGTCGGCGCGAACCGCCAGCTGCGCGCGTCGCTCAACGAGGCCGCCGCGAAGAAGCGCTTCAAGGTCTACTACCCCGAACTCGAATTCTGCACGGACAACGGCGCGATGATCGCGTTCGCGGGCGCGCTGCGCCTGGAGCGCAATCCGGACGCGGCGCAGCGCGACTACGCATTCAACGTGCGCCCGCGCTGGCCGCTGGACGAAATCGAGCCGGCCTGATTCGATGCACAGTGTAGCCGTGGGCACCCTGTGCCCACCATGCTTCATCCGTCAGGCCGCTTCCTTCGCCGGCCTCGCCTGCCGGTGATACAGGAACTCCAGCACCCGCGTCCGATACTCGTTGTACAGCGCATCGTGCGCCAGCGCGACGCGCTCGCGCGGCCGCGGCAGGCGCACATCCACGATCTCGCCGATGGTCGCGGCCGGGCCGTTCGTCATCATCACGATGCGGTCCGACAGCAGCACCGCCTCGTCCACGTCGTGCGTGACCATCACGACCGTGGACTCCGTCTGGGCGACGATGCGCAGCAACTCGTCCTGCAAGTGAGCGCGGGTCAGCGCGTCGAGGGCGCCGAACGGCTCGTCCATCAGCAGCACCTTGGGTTCCATCGACAGCGCGCGGGCGATGCCGACGCGCTGCTTCATGCCGCCCGAGATTTCGCTGGGCCGCTTCTGCGCCGCGTGCGTCAGGCCCACCAGCGCCAGCGCATCGGCCGTGCGGGTACGCAGTTGCTCCTTCCCTTCGCGGGCGCCGAACACGCGCTCGACGGCCAGGTAGACGTTCTCGAAACAGGTCAGCCACGGCAGCAGCGAATGGTTCTGGAACACGACCGCGCGCTCCGGCGCCGGTCCGGCGATCTCGCGGCCGGCGCAGATCAGCACGCCCTCGCTGGCGCGGGTCAGGCCCGCCAGCAGGTTCAGCAACGTGGACTTGCCGCAGCCGGAGTGGCCGATCAGCGTGATGAACTCGCCCCGCGCCACCTTCAGGTTGACGTCGGTGAGCGCGTGGAAGCGGCCCTTGCGGGTGTCGAACAGCATCTCGACCTGTTGGACTTCGATGAATTTCGGTTCGCTCATGATCCACTCTCTTCGTAGGTGACGGCGCGGGCCAGTGCGACCAGCGCCTGCTCCAGCACCAACCCGACCACGCCGATGACGACGATGGCGATGAGGATGTGCGGCACGTTCAGGTTGTTCCACTCGTCCCACACCCAGAAGCCGATGCCCACGCCGCCCGTCAGCATCTCGGCCGCGACGATCACCAGCCACGCCGTGCCGATCGCCAGGCGCACGCCGGTCAGCATGTACGGCAGCACCGCGGGCAGCAGGATCTTCGTGAAGACCTTCCACTCCGACAGGTTCAGCACCCTCGCCACGTTCATGTAGTCCTGCGGCACGCGCTGCACGCCGACGGCCGTGTTGATGATCATCGGCCAGATCGAGCAGATGAAGATGGCCCAGATGGCGGCGGGATTCGCGGCCTTGAACACGAGCAGGCCGATGGGCAGCCAGGCCAGCGGCGACACGGGGCGCAGCAGGCTGACGATGGGATTGCACATCCCGGCCAGGAAGCGCGAGCGGCCGATCAGGAAGCCGAGCGGGATGCCCGCCGCCGCCGCGAGGCCGAAGCCCAGCGCCACCCGCTCGAGCGACGCGAGGATGTTCCAGCCGATGCCCTGGTCGTTCGGCCCGTTGCTGTAGAACGGGTCGGCGAACAGCTGGACGGCCGCCTCCCACGTGACGAGGGGCGACGGGAAGTTGCTGTTGTTCGCGGAGACGAGCTGCCACACTAGCACCAGCATGGCGAGACCCAGCACGGGCGGCAGCACCGCCAGCAACAGCGCGCGGCCGTTCGGCACGCGCAGCGCCAGGGCGCGCCGGGCAGGCACGGCGTGTGCGCCCGCGGTCGAATTCACGACGGTATTCATGATGTCCTCCGGTTCAGGTCTTGATCTTGAAAGCGGCGGCATACGCGGCCGGGTTCTTCCCGTCCCACACGACGCCGTCGATGAGCTTCGCGGACCGCATCGGCGACTTCGGCACGTCGGCCTTCGCCATGGCGGCCGCCTCGCGGTACAGCGCGA
>CBFGOU010000012.1:0-21905 GCA_965650445.1 uncultured Oxalobacteraceae bacterium
GTTAATCCGCAGGTCCCTGGTTCGAGTCCAGGTCGGGGAGCCAGAATACAAGCGGTCCAGCAAGAAATTGCTGGGCCGCTTTCGTTTGGTTATTACCCAAATATTACCCAACTGGGTAATATTCTTCAGCTTCCTCGGCGCGCTATGATAGGTCCGCTCAGCGTATAACCCGGATTGGCGACTCTATAGGTTCAGCATCCTGATCAGGTGGTTCAGACATTGATGCATTATCCTGCAAGAAAATGGCATTGCAGATATCCTTGGCATTGCTCGACTCCAAACTCCAGTCAGTGAACGTTAAGATCTTTCCTGCCTCATCCACGCGCAGAGCTTGCGTACAGAAATTTTTTCCGGCTATGTGCCGGCCGATGACAGCCCCAGTAATGTTAAGCCTACTTTTTGTGTGAAGCTTTAAGCAGAAATTGGTGCCGCCGCGTCGGACCACCGATGGATAACACCAACCGTCCGGTCCGAAATTGTGCAACTCATTGGCGAGTATGCTGCTCACCCTATATGCATTTTCCTCTGTGTTGAGCATACGCTCGTCGATGAAACCCTTAACTAGCTCAAGCTTTTGCCTGGTAGCGACCGAAAGTCCCGCCATTTCACTGGATGCACTCATTCCTGTCTCGATGATCTCCACGCTTCCCGTGATTTGGTATTTCGTTAGCAGGAAGAGATCACCATCTCCGATTCTGGCCTCGTATAGGGGTGTAAAAGGGTCGTCGCAGGCGTAAAGGAGCGGCTGCCTAGGCATGTTGAGGCGGCCGTATTCTATGTGTTCTGCAGGTGCTTCCCAGAAGTCGGAAACCCCAAGGGGCTTGAGTTCTGCCTTTAGTTTTCTTGCTCTAAAAAGGTGTTGTCCGCTGGATAGGAGTCGCATTGTCGACGGATATGCCGTGCTCCTGAACTCGCCATGTTGGATAAGCATGCAGTCCTTGAGAGCCTCATAGATTTTATCTTCGTCGGTGCCTGAGCCGCAGTTGAGTTCGCTTAGCTTCTTGAGCTGTCTTTCCAATTGCGCCTTAAGTTGTTCTATGCTCACTGAAGCAAATAGCGTCTCAAGCAGGGCGCTATTTTTGATTTTCATAAGATACCTCCTTCGGGTTTTACTTGGTGCCGCCTGGATTTTCCTTCACCTACTCGCTCACGTCCTGGTTAGGTATGCCTTCCTTTTTGTCCGCGATCGGCACGCTCAGCAGTGCCTCGTTCATCCGGCGATATAGCGGTCCCACGTCCGACTCGACCTCGTCGTAGAATTCTGGAAGCAACAGGCTGTATTTCTTGTCGAAGACAATCTCGCGGTCGAGCTGCGCGTTCGAGTGCTTCGTGACGCAGACGATGAGCTGCATCGTCGTGGGAAGGCTCTGCGCTATGAATTCCAGCACTACATGCAAGTTCAAGTCGTCCTGGTCTTGCTGGTTAGGTGAATCGATCACCACGGGAATGGACATCCCCTGATGCTCTGTATGGCATACCTTCCAAAGCGCAGCGTAGTATGCGAGAAGGAGCCTCGGCCCACCGCTGCCCGAGCGGTTTGGCCTGCTCGTAAGGCTTGGGGTGCCTTTCGGATCGGGAACGTTCAGTGCCTTTCTCGCTTCGACATAGGCTTCTCTGAATGCCACCATGATCCTCTTGGTCCTTTTGAGGTCGGCCAGCGCGTCCAGGCGCGCCGCTATTTCCGAAAGCTTCGCGTTCCACTGCGCCAGCTCCCCCGAAATCTGCTCCCGCTCCACGTCGAACGCCCGATGGGCCGCCTGCGCTCCATGGGACTCCACCACTTCCTGGAAACGGAGTTCGCCACGCCTCCGTTCCAGGATCTCATTGATCCTCGCGTAATTGCTTCGGAGCGACTGGAGTTCCGCGTTCGTGGCTTCTAGATGGCTCTTCCCGACCACTAGGTCCTTTTGCAGGGTGCGCGTCAATTCCTCGAGTATGCGCGCGTCCTCGGCGTAGCCCAGGTGGTGCAGGAACGACTGCTCGTGTTCGGCCCCGCAAGTAGGGCAGACGATCTCGTGGGAATCCGCTAGCGTTGTCAGGTACGTCTGATCCCCTGCGTACTCGCGCAGTGACGCGACGGCTACTCGGATCTGGAGGTTTACGCTCTCGACCACTTCGGCTTCCCGAACGTACTTCGCGCGCAGCCTTTCCTGAAGGACGTTGAGCTCGTTGGCCTCTGCTGTCAGGCGCTGGACCTCTTCCTCGAACCCTGCCTCCGACAGCTTTACGGTACCCTCTGGAAGGGTCTGGCTAAGCCGTCCCCGAGCGCGTTCGAGGAGCCTCATCTCGCTTATGAGCGCATCCGCCTCTTTCGATACGGCTGCGTGCTCGCTTTTCAGCTCGTAGTACGCCGCCGGCTTGATCCCGCTGAAATACTCGAGGATGCTCCGAACCGGCGCGGCGTACTGCATCGTGGCCGGGAACGTGTCCCATTTCTCGCGCCAGCCGCCGTCTTGGTCGATATAGAACGGGAGGAAGAAGCAGGCGGTGTCGGCAAGCGTGCCCAGGCCCGTCTTCTTGGATGTCAGCATGAGCTTGAACCCGACCAGCGCGGCGAACGCTGCCGCCCATTCGGGATGGGAATCCGTCGCCTTGAGCAGGTTGCCGGACGAGTCGTACAGGGAGCGGGAGCCGTTGTGGTGGACCGCCGTGTAAGATAGCCCATCGACCTTGAACCGCACTGCGGACACTGTCTGCGGATTCCACTGCTCGAGGGTTCCGAGGGGCTTCGCGCCGAGCGCGACGAAAAGGTGCTTAACGAGGCTTGATTTTCCCGTGTGGTTCTCCCCCCGGATCAGGTTCCTGTGCGGGTGAAAGCTGACCTTCCGGGCTTTTTTGTCGCGGTGCGACAGCAGCGAAATGCTTTCGAATTGGAAGGTTCTCATAGGATTTTGTCGATAGGGCGCGGAGTAGTTTTCGGAAATTAGGCTGCGGCATGTTTGGTCACCTGGATTAGCAAGTACGCGAAGACCTCGGCTTCCTTGAAGGCCGGGTGCGAGGCAGCGATCTTCTTGGCTTCCCCCTCCAGCGCCGGCAGCAGCGGCGTGGACATCGGAATCGACGGCGCGGCCTTGGCGCATTCCGCGATCAGCGCGCGCTCGTCGTCGCCTGTGCTGCCAGACACGAGGCCTGAGAAGAATTTCGCGGCCGCGACGTCTATCAATATCCTCCGGATCGGGGAAAGCCCTTCCAGGATCAGCGCAGCAAGGAGGCCGTCGAAGTGTGCCTTAAGGTCCGGGACGCCCTTGAGGTCGTCGAGCGCAGAATCCAGTTCCGCTTTCGAATAGCCCCTCTGGCGGCGCAATTCTGAGAAGGACCCCACCGGATCCGTTTTCCTGCCGAGAGCGCTCACTTGCGCGAAGAGCGCGTCCACAAGGGCTTTCGCTTGCCCAGCGCTCGCGGGCATGTGTTTGCTCAGGTATTCGGTCGCGGCTCCAAGCGCCAAAAGGTGCGGGCCGTCGGGATGCAGCGTGGTTTTCCTAAGCGTCAGGCGCTTGAGGTCTGGAAGCTTGCCTGGAGCCGAGTGAAGCAGCGCGAGCCCTTCGGCCAGCGACGACGCATGGGCCGTGTCCAAGTCGGACGCGAGGCATTTCAGAAGTGCCGAAGCCTTTCCGCTCGAGGCAAGCGGCAGGTCGCAGCCAGCATTGGAGACGAAATGGGTGCTCGCATCCAGCTTTTCCACGGCCATCCCGGCCCTGTACAGCTTGCCGAGAGGGCTTTTCTCCACGCTAGTCAGCACCGGCGAGACTTTTTTCTTGCCCGGCTTAGGGAGTCCGGACAGGTTGTTGAACGACCATTCCCCGCCGTCCTTCTTCTTGATCTGGTATATGTCAATCCGGCTAGGGGACGTTTCGGAGTCGAACTCGGCGACGTCCTGGAGAGCCTCGAAAAGCAGGAGAAAGTCGGCTGCGCCGTCCTGCTTGAGCTCGAATATCCGCAGGATCGCCCAGTAACGCTGGAAGTCCACGCCTTTCTGCCCGTGTCCGCCTCCGGTCTCCGCCATCAGCGGATCCTGGCTCAGGGAAAATATTTCGGTTAGTTTTTCTTCCGCTGATGCCATATGGTCTGGTCAATGTCGTTCCTACGCGCGGGCGACCCCATTGTCTTGCGTAACTATTAGTAATTTAGCAGCATATGCTGAAATTTCCAATCATAATTGTTGCTTTCAGGAACTCGCGATGGCTTGAAATTCGGCGCAAACGCGCGGTATGCTTGGCTGATGGGTAATTGGGCCAAGCCGAAGGGGCGTAGCATGCCGGTCTATTTCATAGCCGAGAACGAGAACGACGACCACTGGTCGCTGCGCGTGAAGATCGGGCGCAGCGGCGATATCCTCGCACGATTGCGAACTTTGCAGACCGGCAGCCCGTACGACCTCAAGCTCATGGGGTGGATCGAGGACGACGACGAGAAGCGGCTGGAGCAGCGGCTCCATCGGAAATACTCCGACCGGCACATCCGCCTCGAATGGTTCAAGCTCCAGCCCGAGGACGTCCTCAGAGAACTGAAATCGCACGGAGTCTGCGCGTTCATAGCCACGGAGAAAAACGCGTTCGAGATCGTGTCCCGCGACAAGGACGGCGTACCGGAATACTACGGCCCCTGGAAATGGGGAGACGTCGACGATTCGGAGTTCTGCCCGAAATGCGGATGCAGCTGCGGGCTCCAATACAACGAAAATTACGGCACAGAACGCTGCCTGCTATGTGGCATCATCTACGAATACGAAGATGGCGAAGCAGAGCCCTAGACCATGGCACTCGGCTGGAAAGATATGCATGCAGCTCTTCCAGAAGCCGACTGCCCCGAACCGGGAAGCGATAATGGAAAAGGACATCCCGCCAATCGAGCCATGGCCAGCAAAGGCGCACAATGCCGCGTCAAGGACGCTGTGGCTGGCAGACGCCTACGCGGAAGGCGCGCTGGTCCTTTGCGACGCCATGGCGAACGACGACTATTACCCCCAGTACACGAACACCAGGGTCATACTTCACCTATGCCGCCACGCGACCGAGCTTTTCTTCAAGGGCGCCGTGTCGAGCAAGACCGAGGCCGCGTTTCCTAGGACCCACCGCCTGGACAAGCTCTACTCCGAGTACCGCCAGCACTACCCGGACGAGAAGCACCAGCTTGACCTGCCGTTCCCGAGGGAGGTCCTGAATCCGGAGGCGGGACTGTTCCCTGACTCGCTGGAGGAGTACTCGAAGACGCACGACCAGCGCTTCCGCTATCCTATGGACGCCAACGGAAAGCCGTTCGCAGACTTCGAACGGTTTGACGTCGCCTCGTACCGGGAGGCCATTGGCCGCTTTCGCAG
This sequence comes from uncultured Oxalobacteraceae bacterium, assembly GCA_965650445.1. GTDB lineage: Bacteria > Pseudomonadota > Gammaproteobacteria > Burkholderiales > Burkholderiaceae_D > Telluria_A. The sequence goes on from CBFGOU010000012.1 coordinate 5,318, forward strand.
AAGCCTCAATCTTATGGTCGGCAGGATAGATCTCGGGCTCAATGTTTGATCTGACGCGGGACGACGCCGGATTCCGCGCCTTTCGCTCGGCGTTTCTCCTCATCCGCTGGCAGCCGCCGTCGGCACTGGAGCCTTTCCGTCGGGGATTTCCCGCATGTTCGGCATTGCCACGTCCGGAAGTCGCGCCTTAATGTAGATCTCCGTCGTGGTCACGCTGTCGTGCCCGAGCAAATGCTGGATGCGTTCGAGGGGCACTCCAGCGCGGTAGAGGTCCGTCGCGCCCTTGCCCTTGATGTCGTACATGCCAAAGTCGGATAGCCCGGCCTTTCGAACGTAGCGACGGAACATGGCGGCCACGCCCGAGTACGTGTACTTCTTGCCGGCACGAGTGTGCACGAATGTCGGCCATACAGTTTTCGACGCGAGGTGCTCGTCCACGAGCTTCTCCAGGTCGCCCGCAAGCAGGATGTCCACGGTCTTTCCGGTCTTGCCCTGCTTGATCCTCAGCACCCTTACTTCCCGGCCTTCGTGCGCGACCTTCCTGATGTTCGAAATTCCCGCCTTGAGCAGGTCCTCCGGGCGTTGGCACGTACGGTAGATCAGCGTCATCAGGCGCTTTACCGAAGGCTCCGCCAAGCCGAAGGCCTTCTGGTACTCGTGGTCCTCGATCATCCGTTCCCGCGCCTTCTCGGTGTTCCTGCGCACGCCACGGCACGGGTTGAAGTCCACCATCCCCTTCTCCATGTGTCTCGAATATTTCCATCGTCCAGTTGCTCACGTGCGCTTTAATCTTCTCGTCCTCATATGGCGCGGCCTCGGCCTCGAGCTTGCTAAGTATTCCAGCGGTAATCGGTTGCGATCCGAGATAGTTCCAGAACTGCATCAGCGAGCCATGGAAGAGTTGGTAGGAGCAGGAATTGAGCCTGCGCACCCGCTTTTGGAGCTGGAAGCGGATTCGCTGAAGGTATGCGGAGTCCATTTAGAATTTCAACTTGAAAGTGTTATTTAGCTTTGAGATCGAAGCCTCAAACTTCTCTGAGGGCCGAGTTCAGCTGCTTCCTGGCCTTCCTGCATTCGTTCATGCTGTCATCAAGACGGATGCTTGCCTTGCATCCACGGCAGATCAGGACATCCCGAAGCCTTGCCTCCCTGTAGAAAATCTTGGTGGCGAAGCAGCACCTTGGGCACGTAACGTCGAATCTAATCCGGTCAAGGTCGAACACTGGAAATCTCTTTTTGAAGCAACTGGAGCCTAGAGTATATTGCCATTTCGAAATTAACCTAACTAGCGAACAGACGTGGAAAAAGACCAAAACGCCAGGATGATGCTTCTGAGCGCGACCAATAAGATATCGACACGGTTCAAGGATGACATCGGCAACTCGCATAGTGGGAGCGGCACTGGCTTCTGGGTCATTACGAAGCGGGGTCTTCCCTATTTCGTTACAAATCGCCACAACGTCGATCCAGCAATGCATGAAAGGTTTTCTCCCTCGACTCGCCTGGACTCCGTGACCATCGCGATGCGAGCGTATAGCCAGACGGAGCAATCACCATGCAGGGATACCCATGCGTTCGTAATTCCCGTCGGAGAGCTTACGCTTTATTTTCCAAGCAGCAGCGCGGATGTCGTGCTATTGAAGCCTTCAAGCCTGGTCCGGCCAATTGATCCGGGCATGGTTCTGCCTGGCCTGCCTGAAGCCTCCATGACTTTTGGGCGGAAGCCAGAGATCCTCGACAAGCTGTACTTTCTCGGGTTCCCAGGAAAGACAAGGAACAAGGCTGCGTACGATCTGCCAATCGCGAGGTCATGCACTATCGCGTCCTTCCCGGAAATCGATTATTCGGAAGAGGACGTAAGCATCAAGACATCGGACACGTGCCTGGTTGAGGGGCTGTCTTTTGCCGGCTCAAGCGGAAGCCCGGTGTTTAGGGAGGAGGGCGGTAGGATCGAACTTCTGGGCATCATGATGAGAGGGAGTGAGATAAATCCAAGGGCAACGCTGAGATAATTACAGGGACTTGGCCGAATGTTCCGGGACTCAGTCGGACACGCTTGCAAATGTGTTGCACCAGCTAGAATTGACAGGCCGCGCTGCTCGGCGGCCTGAAGTCGCTATTCTACGGGAAGAGCGCCCCCTGGCGGCGTGCAAGTTCTTCCTGGCGCACAGCTTTGACGATCTTGTAAATCCACTGCAACGAAACGCCATACTTGCGCGCCAGGTCGCTGTGGTTCTGGCCATTGAAGTCATCGAAAATCTGCTGGTCACGCTGGCTCAGCTTGTAGGTCAGGCCCATGGGGAAGTAGATGTTCTGGCCGCCCCAGTGCGCGGCCATCCGGTTGGCGATCTCCTTGCCAGCATGTTCCGCCAGCTCCTGGTCTATCTGCAGCAGTTCGGCGAGCGCGGCGGCTGTATGCTGGGCTAGGTCAAGCAGCAGCTCCGGCCCTTTGCTTTTGAAATTGGCGTTCATGCGGTCGCCTTTGTGAAATGCTGCAGCACGGCTTGGAATTCGTCCTCGCTGATTTCGTCCATGCCCGCCTTTCGGCCGATTGCATGCGCGACTGCTTCGCACAAAATGTCCGATTGAGCGGCAGCCAGGCGCAGCGGAGGCAGGTTCAGTGCGTGTAAAAGTTGCGTGCTGCGCGCCTTTACGACACGGTGGCGCCACTCTTTCAGGTGCTCAATCACTTGGCTGGCCTGCGCTGTAGACAGCCATTGCAGCGTGGACACCTTGGTCATGCGCTGCACAAACGTGGCCAGCGCTGCCTCCGATGCGTTGCGGACAACACCCATGTTCGTCAGCTGAAGCCAAAGGCCACGTATCATTTTCGACTGTGCATCATTCGCCTGCGGTCGGCCACCAGCTTTGGAACGTACGTTAAAGCCGCTGACTTTCATGTGTTCCAAGACCTTCTGCAGTGCTGGAATGGTCAGATCGGACGACGACGCCTTCCCTCCAATCCGGCGCAGCACGGCGCGATAGGTGTCGTCGTCCATGGCGAGGTCGCGCTTGCCGACATGGATCAGGCGAATCAAATGTTGACGGTTTTGTTGCATGTCAGTCCTCGGCATTTTCAGTTTCAAACACAACGCCATAACGGTGCTTTCGCCCGTTCCCCTTGGCGCACCATGCCAGCCACTGGCCCAGCGCATCGGCAGCAGACTGCTGGCTATCTGCTTCCGGTACACCGGGAACCAGTAGTTTGCCCTCGCTGCTTCCGGCACCGTGCCGAGCGACTGCGGAGAGTGTGCCCTGCAAGTACGCCCTCGGGCCAGCAGCGATCACAATGCAGCCGCTCGGCTCCATACCCTCGTCGCCAAGCTCAATCAGGCCGGACGCCCAGCACCATGCGATCTGCGGACGCACGTCGTAGAAGGACTTGGCGCTGCAGCACGGGCAAACCAACTCGCTGATGCCACTTCCTTTGCTGACCGCAATGCGCTCCGACTCCATGTGTTTATTCCGACAGCGAGTGCACTGAACATGAATGTCGTTAGTAATCTGCTTTTTGCTATCCATCTCTTCTCTCCTATAAAACCAGCTCTCGAAACCGCCCACGTAGGCGAGCGGCTTGAAGCGATGGTTTAGGCCAGAGCCGCGTCCTTCAGCGCCTTGGCCGGTGCGAATTTCGGTGCCCGCTTGGCCGCGATCTGGACGGCTGCGCCGGTCTTCGGATTTCGCCCGGTCTTGGCGGCGCGCTGGGTGGTGCCGAACTTGCCCAGGTCGGTGATGTGCAGCTCGCCGCCGGCCCGGACGGTGTCCAGGATGGTGGTGGTCAGGGCGTTGAGGACCGATTCCGCCTTCGTGTTCGGAATCTCGGCATGCGCGGCCAAGTGTTTAATCAGGTCTTGCTTGTTCATTCACTGCTCCTTGCTGTTGAAAAAATCGTTTAGGCGTTGGCCATGTCCACGCTGATTGCACGCCATTCCTCGGTATCCCCCACACGCTCATAGATACGGATATAGGGCTTGCTGCCGCACACCTGGACGCTGTCCGCGATGGCCTGCATGGCGTTCTGCCATTTCTCGTTGGCGATGTTCAGGCGCTTCAGCGCTAGTACGCGCGGCACGTTGATCTCACCTTCCTTGTTCACCTGGAAGGTGTCGTTGATGAGCGCCTTGATTTCGTCGCTGCTGCCCACGGCCCAGGTCTGGATGCACTCGTCAATCAGCTGCTTGGCCGCCTGCAGGCGCTCGTCGAACGCCATCTGCTCCTGAATTTGCCTGACCACCTTGTATCGGCCGTCGTAGGACAGCAGCGTGACATTGCCTTTCACCCCTCCCAGCTTGGCTTTGTAGTGCTCTGCGCTCATCTGGACGAAGGCGCCGATGTCGGCAAAGGCGCCCAGTTTGAAGCTGCTGACGTTGCCGGCGACGATCTTGGCTTTGGCCACCAGCTCACGAACCAACTGGTCGCGCATACGGTCCACCGGTTTCACCATGCTTTCCGGTGTCAGCTCGCCATTGGCCTTTACCCAATAACCGGCGGGGATTGTGTTTTGCATCTGTTACTCCTTCATGTTGTTGAAATATCTAATTACTTATGCTGGTTCCATCCAGCTCACGGCCACGCCTTGAAATGCCCCTGAAACCAGTGTGCCGCCGAGCACCTTGACGAAAGACCTCGGCCCCATCTGGTCCAGCAGCGGCGCCAGGGATTGATCCTTCTGGCGTTCGATGCGCACCTGTGGCCCTTGGTCACCCAGCCGGCGCCACAGCACGCGCAGGTCGAGGCCGCGCAATGCCCGCTCCGCCTGATTGAGTTGCGCCAGCTGTGTCTGGAAGGCTGCGGTAAACACCCGTGGCGCGTGGTGACGATGCTCCAGCGCGGGCATGTCAATCAGTTGCAGACGGGCGGTCATGTCAAACGCCCCTGACCACGTCGGCCGTCACCACCGGCACGCCGATTTCGCTGGCCAAGTTCATGCACGCGGTCAGGAGATTGCCCACAGCCAGCGGATACAGCAGGGATACCGCTTCCTGGCGTTCACGGCGGGTGGTACTGATGGTCAGCTTGGCGCGCAGCGCTTCGATGCCACCGGCGTCGATTACGTCCGCCACCGGCTTGTCCATGCGGGCGAACTTGAACTTCAGGTATTCGTCCAGACGTGCACCGTCCAGCGGCGCCAGTTCGACCATTTCGCAGCGCTGCACCACCTCCCGCACGTCCGCGTTGCGCTCGGACAGCTTGACCTTCAGCTCAGGCTGACCGACCAGAATGATCGACAGCAGTTTCTTAAAGCCCATTTCCAATTCAAAGAAGCGCTTCAGGTGCTTGAGGGTGGCCAGCGGCAGCGCATGCGCCTCATCGATTACCAGGCAGTGGCGGTAGCCGGCCGCGTGGCTTTCGCAGAGCGCCTTGTGCAATTGAGCGAAGCGCGCCTCCGGGCTGCTCTTAGCCTTCTCCAGCGGTGCCACCGCCCCCATGATGGCCTCGGCGATGTGCGTGGACTTCAGCGTCTTGCCCTTCTGGTCGTTGTCCTCCATCGCCAGCACGTAGGGGCGGATCAGCATGATCGGCTGGTTCTCGCGCAGGATGCGGTCCTCCAGGTCGCGCATCAGGGTCGTCTTGCCGGCGCCGGACTCCGCGACGACGGCCAGCAGGCCGCCGTGCTTGGCGGTCTGGAACATGGCTTCGCGCACATAGCGAATGTCCGGGCTGACGTACATGTCCTCATGCGACTGGATGGCCTCGTCGCTGAACGGGTCGCGGAACAGTCCGAAGTGCTTACGGGTGGCTGGGGAAAGGGTTTGTTTGCGCAGCAGCATGGATTCCTCCGGGTTGATGTCAGGTTTGTTCTTGGTTTTGGACCGCAGCGTGGCGCTCTCCACCTCGTCAAAGGCCGTGTCCAGGTCGGCATCGGACACGGCGCCGGCCTGCAGGAACTGGCGGATGCGTGCGCGCAGCTCCAGTTCGTCCAGGCTCTTCGGCCATTCGCCATGGTTAACGATTTGCGCCACCGTCGCCTGCGACATGCCCAGGTGCTTGGCCAGGTCAACCTGCTTGATGTGGGCCGCTTGCAGTACGTTTTTCAGATTCAGCATCGCGTTCTCCTCGTTATGCCGCGACGACGCGCAGCGGTTTTTTCATTCCCTGGACTGGGCCGGTCAGTTCGGCCACCAAGTCGTCCAACTGGTCTTCCGGCACGCCGGCCGGGAAGCGCTGCGCCAGCCATTGGAAGCGTTCGCCAGTCCAGTTGCCGCCCGCTGCCTCCACCAGCGGCTTGAGGCGTTTTGCCGCTTCGACGTGCGACAGTGGCGGGTATTCCACACTCGGCGCCAGAAGATCGTGGGCGGTCCCGCGACGCGGCAAGTAGGTCGGCAGCGTGGTGTCTTCGATATGCTTGTAGGGATCAAATCGCCCACCGAATGGAATGGCCTTACTTTTCCGTGCTGCGGCGGCTTCGGCCTGCGAAGTCGTGCCGGTGACAAGCTGCTCGATGTCCTTGAGCGCGGTCTGCGCGGGCGTTTCCGCATGGCTTTTAAAGTTTTCACCGATAGTTGCTGCCCCCTCGACAAAGCCAAATTCGGACTTCACTACTTCGTTCACCACATGGAAAACTTCGTGGCCGCTGTCGCCAATCAGCACCACTTGGGCGGCGTCGTCCCGCCACGGATTGCGGGTAATCATCAGCTTTTCACCCACCATCACGCCTGGCACGGACGACACGTCATACTCACGGCCCAGGAACGACACGCGATGCTTCGGCGTCACCTTGCGGCTTTCGGGTTCGGCAATCGCCAGCTCGCGGCACACATCTACCGAAGGCGCCTTGATTAACTGGCTCGCCAGAATCGACTGCCATACGTCGCTGCGGGCTTTGCCGTGCCGCCTGTGGATGGCGGTCGCGTTGAAGTGCATACGCCACTTCCGCGCCAGCGCGTTGAGTTCGTCCAGATCGTTGACCGGCTGGAACTTCAGGCCCGGCTCCAACTTGCGTTCGATGATGTTGCGGGCATTTTCCACCTGGCCAGTCGCACGCGCGTTGCCCACCTTGTGGACCAGCATTTCGATGCCCAGGGCGCGGCACAGATTGCGAGTCATCGCGGCGGTATTTGCAGAGCCGGCATCCAGCATCAGGATGCGCGGCACGCCGTGCAACATGTCGGCGCCGCCGCGCTCCTGCATGGCGCTAATCAGCACGGAACACAGGTTCTCGCCCGACTCGGCACCCATCACATATTCGACATAAATCCAGCCGCTGGCATGGTCCGAGATTTCATAACTCCAGACCCGATCACTGGCGATCCGCGCCACGTTGCGCGGCTTGTTCTTGTAGAACTCTGCGTGATCCATGACGCGCAAGCCATTGGCCTTGCGGTCGGTTGTGGGCTTCAGGTAATACAGCACACACAAGCTGGCATCGATTTGCCAAACGTGGTTTGGATGCAGGCTGGCCAACTCGGTCACCGGCGCTGGCGCCAACAGCTGGTCCGGGTGCAGCCCGTACATGCGCAGCGCGCGCTGCACTGTGCTATCGGACAGCGCACGGATTTCGCCGGTTTCCGCATCCACCTGTTCTGCGCGGATCATGCCGTTAGCACGCAGTGCCGTCATCGCGTCAGGCACCGAGTAAAGACGTTTTCCATTCTTCCTGGTGGATTCCATCAGCAACGCCGAGACCATCATTGCCTCGTCCCGCGTCAGGGCGCTTTGTTCGGCATCCGAGCGGCGTTTGCGGCGATCTGTCACAGTAACTTCCTTTAGTTTTCGTTGTAGGGTTGCGTAGGAAATGCCCAGGTTTTGGCATGCCGTTTCGTAGATGGGGCCTTTGCCGCCATGCCCTGCGTTGCGGGCAGCCTGCGCCACGGCGACGAGTTGTTCAGTCAGGACGGCACTCAAGGCTTACGCTCCGGCGGCGAGTGGCGTATCCTCCCGCATCCAGTCCGGCATGGCCTCGCCGTCCGGGACAGCCTTGATGTCGAACTCGCTGCGCAGCTCGCGGATAGCCAGTTCCAACTGGCAAAGCAGACCAGCCATGAGGTCGCCGTGCGGGATGCCATGCTGTTCGCCATGTTCGAGCAGCGAGGCGAAGCCGGCGCGCAGACGCCGGATACTCACTTCGGCCACGGACGCGGCCTGTGCCGCCTCGCTCCGCATTTCTGCGGCAACATCCGGCGGCGGCATCGACTTCAGGTGTTTTTGCAACTTGCTTATCTTTCCATCCAACTGGTCGATACGCTCGTTCTTGTCGGATAGAAGGCGAGCCTGGGCCTCGGCGTTTTCCTTGGATTCGCGCAGGGCGTGGCGTAATTCGCGGACCGTCATGCGGTCGATATCGTCCAGTTTCAGCCCGGCTACAGTGCCGCCGTCAGCCAGGCTGACCAATTCGTCGTCGCTTTCAGTCATCAATTCAAAGAGTTTGCACTTACTCAAATGCGCAAACGTTTGCGCTTTTGACGCCAGCGACGGGGAAAGATATTTGAGCGCCGCCTGCATAATTAGCTGGGCTGTACGATGTACAAGACCAAGCTGCTGGACAATTTCCATGAACTCTCCGTGTGGCTCGTTCTCCTTCAGCACGATCAATCTCTTTCCGGCCTCCAGCATCGCCTCGGCGCTCTGCGCCATATAGAAACGGGTCTCATTGACCAAGCGGGTGCGGTCGTACTGGTGGCCATCTCCAAACTGCTTGGCTACGGCATTTGAGTGGGCCGCTAGGACATTGACCGCGTCCGCCATAGCAGGCAAGTTTGGCGTGTCTGCGGCAGTAACAACAATGCCGTTTGGTTGATTGGTTTCAGCTTTTCGTGCCACAGTGATTTTCCTTATCGTGGGGTGGTAATGCGGTTGGTGATTTCGTCCAGGCGGCTGCGTGCGCTGTCCATGCTGCGCATGATCGCAACGGCGTGCTGGGCCAGCTTCACGGAGGGGCGGATGCGGCTGGTTTCCGAGATGCGTTCGGCGAAGCCCTTTTCTTCCAGCGTGGCCACGTAGCGCGTGATGTTCGACGGCGACAGGTCGGTTGCCTTAGCCAGTTCGGTTGGCGTCAGGCCATGTGCAAAATGCATCAATAAGACGTTCAGCACGTCCAGCACCTTGCCGGCGGACTGGCTGGTCGTTCTAGTGTCAGCGTTCATGATTAGCCTCCTTCAATGCGGCGAGCTTCATTTTCAGCAGGCGTTCGGTCAGCGCGGCAAAGGCCAGCGCGTCGTCCTCTTCGACCTCGATAGCGCCATAGGCGGTCTCGATGCGAAAGCCGCGCTGCATGTCGGGCACCTGCTTGGCAAGCGCGTAGCTGAGCGAAAGTTCGAGGTTGCTATTCATCTCGCACCTCCTCAAAGTCCAGCTCAGGCTGGCCGTGTTTTTCGATGTTGCCGCGATGCCAGGCCAGTCCTTCCATCGCATGCTGGATAGCCGCAAGGGCATCGCCAGCCGCAGCCTTGCCTGCGTAGAACAGCAGCAGTTGACCGGCGGCGGTATGCATCACCTCTTGCAGTACCTGCATATCTTCTGCGGTCGCATTGCGTCCGGTGGGGATGGCGATTAGCAGGCGCCCAGCGCCGGACACCTGCCAACGGGTGACAAAGTCGATGCCGCACGCGGCCTCGAATGCCGGCACCAGATTGACGGGCATGCGTCCGTTCTGAAACCACTTGTAGAGGGTCCAGTGATCGGCCAGGCCCATGCGCTCGGCGATGCGCTCCACGGACATGCTGTGGCGCTCCCTGGCGAAGTCTTTGCACAGCTCCAGAGCATGGCGGAGGCTATGCGGCTGAATGCGCTTCCAATTGCGGCGGGTCATTTGGAATGCCCTTCAGCACGGCCAAAAAGTTGATTCCAAATAAATATCTTTTTTGCACATTTGCAATAAATTTGCAATCTGTAGAATGGTCGGCGGATAATTACACCGGAGCGGATAATGAGCACCACGGATTTCAACGAGCTGGCTGGACGGATTGAAGGTGTCGGCCGGGCGGTTATGCTTTTGGCGGCGATGTTGGAAGAAGCCGATTTCATTGATGGCTCCCAGTTTGCAAATGCTCTTCGGGTGCAGTTGCGGCCAACATCTCAGTCGGTGCTGCATTTGGCGACGGCGCGCAAGACATTGCTGGAAATGGCTGATGTGCTGGATGCCGCACGTAACTGGCGCCAAGAATCGGGGCGTCAGCAATGAAGCCTGCACTATTGAGGTGGCTCATGCCGTGACGGCTTTCGGGCGGCGGCCGATGTTGCTGCGGTCGGCGCCAGCGGATGAAATGCTGTAGTCGATGTCCATTGGGCTGGCGATCTCGCCGACCTTCAGGCCCAGCTTGACCGCGATTTCATGGGCTTGGCCGCGCACGCATTTCTTGCGGCCGCCCAGAACCTCGAAAACGAGGTTAGGCGAGAACTTGTGGGCGATGGCCCACTGGGTAATGGAAATGCCCTTGGCTTGCAGTTCGGCGCGAGCCTCGGTTGCGGTACGTTGTTGCATAAATGCTCCTTGTCTGGGGCGGGCGGCGCCTTGCAGGGTGCCGACTTAGTTGCCGTTCGTGGTAGGACGGTGTGAGTAAAAGAATAGTGGAAATATTCCACCATGTAAAGTGGAAAATATGTCGATTGCGCAAAGAATTCGAGAATTGATGTCTGGGATGAGCGTTCCAGAGTTCGCGGCTCTATTGGATGAAAAGCCGCAACGTCTGAAGGATGTCTTGGCCGAACGGCAAAAATTGCCTGAAGATATGCTTGTAAAGATCTTGGTAAAGACGGGGGTGGATGCCAACTGGCTCGTGCTGGGAAGTGGGAAAGCATCGGATCTTGCGGACGACGAGCAAATGCTGCTAATGAGATACCGATCGAGCCCGCAAGGATTGCGCGATGCCGCAGTGCGGGTTCTGCTTGGCGACAAGGCAAGCGGCGCGATGATATTCAAAGGCTCCGTGGGACAGTCCGTCAAAGTCGAAGGCAACCTCGATCAGACCGGCATTACGTTCGACATGGGGAAAGGCAAGAAGAAATGAACAAGCAGACGCTCGAAGGAGACGTCGGCCAGGCGATCCAGGCGGATATCGTCCACAATGCCCCTGTCATCAGTAACGGCAACATCGTCATCAACCATGCCCACCGCAGGGCCTTGACCAAGGACGAGCGACGGACGCTGAACAACCTGGTGAAGCAGCTGGACGAGGAGTTCGGCGAGTCCGGCCGGCAGACCTGGATAACGATTCATCGCATCCTGGGCACGGACAATATCGAGGTGATGCACCTGGAACAGTTCCGGCCAGCGGAGGCCATCCTGCAGTTGCTGATCGAGAACGCCACCCTGCGCGCACGACTGCGGGCGGACGAGGTCGCAGTGCTGCAGGCCAAGTTGAACCAGTCCGCCAGCGCGCTGACCACGTTGACAGCGCAGAGCGGGGAGCGCGCTACCCGCGTGAAAAAGCTGGAGGCCGCGTACAGCAGCCTCGAGGGAAAATACCACCAGCAGTCTGGCGAACTAACGGAGGCGCTTGCCAATGCAAGGACGGCGCAGGAGCGAGGCAACCGTCCGGCGCCAGCCTGCCGCCAATGCGACGCAGCGCGCGCCGCCATCTCCCGCAGCCGCCGCGCCGCCATATTGTCCTGTCTGCTGGCCGTGGCATCCGTGCCGGCGGCCGCCTACTTCGGTTACCAGACGATCAGGAAAGGCGCCGCCATTCAGTGGGCCGAGGCCAGGCTACAGGTGTGCGAGTACAACGGAAAATCGTATGGATTGGGAAGTATTGTCGATAGCCCAGGCACGGCGGACCTGGAGTGCGCCTTGGCCAACGGCGCCAGCGTTCCGCAGTGGAAAGCCTTCAAGCCGTCGGGGTCCGGCAACAAGAAGTCGGCCGCCACGCGTAGGCGACCGCAGCGGGAGGATGGCGACCTTACGAAGGTACACGGGAACGCGGCGCCCGACGCTATTCACGTCACCAGTCCACCGCTTGCGGAGCAGTAGTTGCCTCGCTCGCGCATTCGTTTCTCGCATGGTGCTTATCGCGTCAGGATGCTCGCGCCGCAGCTCTTGTGTGGTTGCGCGCAGCGCTGCTACCACAGGGAATGAGTGCAGGGAAAGTCGGCAATAATAACCAACTGAGAGGAAAGAAACGATGGGTGAAGAGCACATCAAGTCGTTGGCGGTTTCCGTTGCCGCGCTAGGAGACAACGCACAGTTTGAAGCCGGCAAGATGCTGGTGCTGGAGATGGCATTGCTGTCGCTGGTGCGTTCGCATCCGAACCAGGCAGCGTTTGCTACGGAATTCCGGCGATGCTGGCAGCTTGCCGGGTCGCAGCATTCAAACGATGGACTCGGCGTTCAAGCCCAAGACGGTATCGACGCAATGCTCGGTCTGCTGGAGGAGGCATGTCCTGATCTGGCGGTTCGCCCCTCGCAGTCGAAGGGGTAACTTCCCTTGGCTGGTGCTCCGGCGCCAACCGATCCAGGCCCTTGAAAAACATGTTGTATATCCGATTCATGGGGGCTCCTGACGAAAGAGTTTCCATTTTCGTTGGCTGATTCGGTTGTGTTTTTCAAAGCGGGTTAAGGGATGCGCACTGACTCGCCAACGACCAAGGGCCGGACGAGGCTGGATGAGGTGGTCAGGATGGGTATTTTTTGAGCAATATCAGGAATTGTTTTTCAACCACGACGGACCTTGAAACCGTTAATATAGGAAACGCATGATGAGCAACGATAAGAAAAACACTTCAGTACCGGATACCGGCAATTCGAACACGACGCGTGACAGCGTCAATTCGGACCGAAACAAGTCGGAGTCGAATCACAACTACAGTGAGGGTCGTGGCTCGATTTTCGAAGTAATGAACACGCTGCCACCGCCGCCGCCGCCGAATCGGAACAACAAAAATGGAAAATCTTGACATCCAGTGGCACAACCAGTCGTTCGATATTCGGCGCTCGATCCGTTATCACCTGCGGCGGCGCGCCTTCTTCGACCGACTCGACCAGATGACCAATATGGTTTCGGTCATTTTCGGTTCGACGGCCGTGTTTGGAGTACTGGAACAGGACTACAAAGTCCTGGCTCTTTCCGCCGCCGGCGTAGTCACCGTTCTGTCCGCAATCAACCTGGTTATGGGTTCCGCGCAACGAGCGCGTGCCCATTCGGATTTCGTTCGCCAGTACATTGAATTGGAAAAGCGTTTGTCCTTGGAGCAACCCAGCGAAACGTTGCTGCGGGGGGTCATCGATGCGCGCTTGTCCATTGAGGCCGAGGAACCGCCCGTGTTGCGTGTGCTGGACGTGATCTGCCATAACGAGCAGATGCGCGCGATGGGCTACCCGAGAGAGGAATTAGTCAAGGTGCGTTGGTGGCAACGCGCATTTTCCCAAGCTGTCGATTTACGCGAAGACCTGCTCCACGCTGGCGCCACGCCTTAAACGGCATTAAAAGACCTCGCCAGGCATGCCCCCGATTATGGGGGCATGTTCATTTCTGGAGGGGCAAATGCCTAGCCGCAAACTCGAAGACCTTCACCCCGACCTGCAACCGGTCTGCCGCGAATTTCTGCGGCGCTGCGCGGCGGTCGGACTGGATATCCTGGTCACCTGTACCTACCGTACCGCCGCCGAGCAGGACCAGCTTTACAGCCAAGGCCGCAACGGCCATCCCGGCCCGCGTGTCACGAACGCGCGCGGCGGCCAGTCCGCCCACAATGTCACCACCCTGGACGGCCAGCCGTCATCCCGCGCCTTCGACATCGTGCCGATGGTGGCGGGCAAACCCATGTGGAGCGACAAGCACCCGGCATGGCAGCAGGCCGGCCAGATCGGCATGGCGCTGGGCCTGAACTGGTACGGCCGCGCGGACGCGCCGTTCCGCGAATTCCCCCACTTCGAGTTGCCCTTGCAACGGGCGGTGCCGCAATGAACAGGAAGCGCTGGTTCACCAGCAAAACCTTGTGGCTCAACGCCATCGCCGCCGGACTCATAGCGCTGGAGGCCAGCTGGGGTTTGCTCCAGCCGCTGCTGCCGGTCAATTTCTACTCTGCGCTCGCCGTCGCGCTTCCGGTCGCCAACGCCGTGCTGCGCGTCCTCAGCAACAAGGGAGTCAGCCTGTGAACGTCTTGACCGCTCCGGCCTTCGTGAATTCCATACCCGCGCTCCTGGGCGCAGCTGCTGTCGCCACGCTCCTGGGCGGTGCCGGCGGCTACGCCCTCGGCCATCGTGTGGCCAGCGCCGATGGCGATGCGGCGCTGGCCAAGCTGACACGCGACCATGCGACTGCCACCGCCGCCGCTAATGCGCAGGCACGCGAAAAAGAGTACGCCTTGACTGCGGCTGCCAAGCAACTGGGCCGCCAGCTCGATGCCGAGCGTAGCGCTCACGCCCAGGAAACCCAACAACTTAAAGGGAGAATCCCCCGTGTCACCACCCAATACCGCCCGGCGCCGGATGCGCCTTTGCAGCCTGCTCCTCGCTGTGTTTTCACCCGTGGTTTTGCCAGCGTGTGGAACGACGCCATCAGCGCCGCCGGCGCCAGTCCCGTGCCCCCGTCCGATCCTCCCGGAGAACTTGACGACCCGGCCGGCGCCGCCGAAGCCCTTGACTCCGGGATACAGCAAGCCGACATCCTCGGCCACATCGCCGACTACGGCGCACGCTGCCGCAACATGGAGTCCCAGTTGAACCGCCTGATCGACTTGCAGCTGAAAACGGAGGCTCCATGAAAGTCGAAGTGGAATTCTGGCAGCTGGTATCGCTGCTGATCACCTTCCTGGGCTTCACCTTCGCCGCCGGCAAGGTGCTGCTCAACCAGGTTGACCGCAGGCTGGACGAGCGTTTCGCCGCCATGGAGAAGGCGCGCGAGGACGCGGGCAAGCACTGGGATGAAAAATTCTCCACCGTCATCGAGCAGAACCGGCGCGAGGCCGAGGGCTGGGCCAACCTGGAGCGCGACTTCCTGCGCTTCCAGGCCGATCTGCCATTGCAGTACGTACGCCGGGAAGACTATGTCCGCAACCAGACAGTAATCGAGGCCAAGCTCGACGCCGTTGCATTAAAAATTGAAAACCTACAACTGAAAGGTATTGCCCGATGATTGACCAAACCAAAGTTCGCCGCGAGTCCCTGCGTTGGTATCTGATCCTGGCCCTGTACAACGCCCGGCCCCAGGAAGTGGTCGAGGAGATCGTGCAGCAGACGATGCGCTCGATCTATCCCGATGTGACCCCGCTCGAAGTACGGCAGCAGCTCGATTACCTGGCGGACCGCGAACTGGTGAAGCTGCGTAAGGAACCCAGCGGCCGCTGGTGGAGCGATCTGACCCGCTTCGGCGTTGACATCGCCGAATACACTATCGACTGCGAGCCGGGTATTTCGCGGCCGGCAAAGTACTGGGCGGGTTCGTAATGCCTCGCCGCAGCAGTATCGACCAACTGCCGAAGGCGGTGCGCGCCTGGCTGGACGCGGCGCTGGTTGACGGCAACTTCAGCGATTACCGGATGCTGGAAGACGCTTTGCGCGACAAGGGCTTCCAGCTCAGCAAGTCGGTCATCCACCGCTACGGGCAGAAGCTGGAGCGCCGTTTCGCAGCCATCAAGGCCAGCACGCAGGCGGCGCGCATGCTGACCGAAGGCGCGGCCGACGATCAGGACGCGCGTTCCGAGGCGGTCATCGCCCTGGTGCAAACCGAACTGTTCGAGAGCATCATCAACCTGCAAGAGGCCACCGACGAGGATATCGACCCGGCCGAGCGCATCAACCTGCTGTCCTCGGCAGCCAAAAACATCGCCACGCTGAGCCGGGCTTCCGTCAACCTGAAGAAATTCCAGGTCGAAGTGCGGAGCCGCGCCGAAGCCGCGGCGGCCAGCGTCGAGAAAATCGCCCAGAAAGGCGGGCTGTCCGCCGAGTCCGTCGCGCTGATGCGCCGTGAAATCCTCGGGGTGGCCGGATGACCAGGGTTCCTGTCCGTATCCCGGACACGGCAGCGGCCGAGATGCCTGCGGCGCTGATGGCCTATCAACAGCGCTGGGTAGCGGACACGTCGCCGCTCAAGGTGATTGAAAAAAGCCGCCGCACCGGCCTGACCTGGGGCGAAGCGTCCGACAACGTGCTGACGGCGGCGTCCAGCCGCACCGCCGGCGGCCAGAACGTGTATTACATCGCCTATAACCAGGACATGACCATCGAATACATCCAGGCATGCGCGATGTGGGCGCGGGTGTTCAACTACGCAGCCGGGGAAATCGAGGAAGGCTTGTGGGAGGAAGACGAGGATGACAAGCACATCAAGACCTTTACTATTCGTTTCCCGGCCTCGGGCTTTCGCATTGTCGCACTGACCAGCCGGCCGTCCAACCTGCGCGGCCGTCAGGGCACCATCGTTATCGACGAGGCAGCCTTCCATGAGCAGCTGGATGCACTGCTGAAAGCGGCACTGGCCATGTTGATCTGGGGTGGCCGCGTGCGCGTGATCTCCACCCACAACGGCGACGACAACCCGTTCAACGACCTGGTGAAAGACATCCGGGCCGGCAAGCGCAAGGGCACGCTGCACCGCGTGACGTTCCAGGAAGCGGTCGATGACGGCCTGTATCGCCGCGTTTGCCTGCGCCTGGGCAAGGACTGGAACGCCGACGAACAGGCCGCCTGGATGGCCGACGTGTACGCCTTTTACGG
>CBFGOU010000013.1:0-21586 GCA_965650445.1 uncultured Oxalobacteraceae bacterium
ACGCCGGGCGCAGCAGCAGGACGTCGTCGGAATCGATCATGGTCGCGTTCGCCGCGTCGCGATGGGCCGCCCAGACCGGACCGCCGTAGAAGCCTTGCAGGCCGCGTGCACGCGACGGCATGTCGGCAAAACCACGCAGCCAGACGAAGCGGTCCGGATCATCCAGATCGCGGAACTGGCCCATCACGCTCATGCCTTCCGCTTCCTGGGACTCGACGAATTCACGGTCGAACAACTCGATCAGCGCATCGCGCTTTCGCGGGTGCAGCGTGTACTGGCGCAGTTCGACGACCTGGGGATGTGTCGGTGGCATGGCGGGCTCCTCGTTGGTATCAATGCAGGCAGTATCGAATAGAATATCTGCCACCTGATGTCATATATTCCGCCCGACCATGCGCGCCAGCCGCCTGCTTTCCATCCAAATGATGCTCGAGACACGCGGCCCCATGAGCGCCACCGCGCTCGCCGAGGCGCTGGAAATTTCCGTGCGCACGCTGCACCGCGACATCGACCAGCTCACCGCGGCCGGTGTGCCGATCTACGCCGAACGGGGCCGCACCGGCGGCTTCCGGCTGCTCGACGGCTGGAACACGCGACTGACCGGCCTGACGCCGGCCGAAGCGCACGTCGTCTTCCTCAGCGGCCTGGCTGGCCCGGCAGCCGACCTCGGCCTCGACAAGCCGCTGCAGGGCGCGCAACTCAAGTTGCTGACGTCGCTGCCGGAATCGTCGCGCTCGGAAGCGCAGAAGATGCAGTCGCGCTTTCACCTCGACCCGGTCGACTGGTATCGCGAGGCGGATACGGTGCCGTGCCTGGCGGTCGTCGCCGAAGCACTCTGGTCGGAGAGGCAACTGAGCATGAGCTACGAGAGCTGGCGCGACGAGGTCGAGCGGGTCGTGCATCCGCTGGGGCTCGTGCTGAAGGCCGGTGCGTGGTATCTCGTCGCCGCGGCGGACGGCAAGCCGCGCACGTACCGGATCTCGAACGTGAAACGCGCGGCGATGCTGGAGCAGCGTTCTAAACGGCCGGCGCGGTTCGACCTGGCGCGCTACTGGGCGGAGTCCGTCGCGCGCTTCGAGGCCGAGCTTTATACGGACCATGCGGACGTGCTGGCGACGCCGGCCGGGCTCAAGAGTCTGCGTTACCTGAATGCCGCCGTTGCCCGTGCCGTGGCGGACGCGCGGCCGGCGCGGCGGCGGGATGGGCGGGTCGCGTTGCGGATTCCGGTCGAGTCGGTCGAGCATGGGGCCGGCCAGTTGCTGCGGCTGGCGCCGGAGGTGGAGGTGACGGGGCCGGCCAGGCTCAGGGAAGCGATCGTTTCCAGGTTGCGGTGCCAGTCGGAGATGTATGGCTGCTGATACGCACCCCGCAATCCGGCCAGTGCCGGCCGCCCGGCCGAACGTCCTACAATAGAACGCCCGGCCGGACACCCGCGCCGGCGTCGACAAGGAGAGCAGCCATGCCAGCCGTCACCGAACGATTCGACGCAGTGATCATCGGCGTGGGCCAGGCGGCGTCCGCCCTGGCCAACCGCCTGGGAACGGCCGGCATGACCGTCGCCGTCATCGAACGCCGTGCCGTGGGCGGCACCTGTGTAAACGTCGGCTGCACGCCCACCAAGGCGATGGTGGCGAGCGCCCGCGTCGCCCGCCTGGCCGCGCGGGCCGGCGAATACGGCGTGACGATCCCGGGCGCGCCCGTGGTCGACATGGCGGCCGTGAACGACCGGACCCGCGCCATCGTCGGCAAGAGCCGCGCGGGACTCGAGCGCTGGATCACCGGGCTGCCCGGCTGCACGCTGATCCACGGCCATGCGCGCTTCGAGAGCGCGCGCACGGTGCGGGTAGGCGACCGTCTTCTGGAGGCGGACAGGATCTTCATCGACGTGGGCGGGCGCGCTTCCGCGTCGAACATCGAAGGACTCGGGGACATCGATTGGCTCAGCAGCAGCGACATGGTAAGGCTGCGCGAACTGCCGCGCCACCTGGTCGTCATCGGCGGCAGCTACATCGGACTGGAATTCGCGCAGATGTTCCGCCGTTTCGGTTCGCAGGTGACGGTGGTGGAACGCGGCGCGCGCCTCATGCCGGGCGAGGACAGCGACGTCTCGGACGAGATCCGCGCCATCCTCGAAGCCGAGGGCATCGCGTTCAGGCTGGACGCGGAATGCATCCAGGTACGCCCGCATCCGGAAGGCGGCGCGGTGATCACGCATGGCGGCAAGGAACAGACCATCGGCAGCCACATCCTCGTGGCGGCCGGCCGCGTGCCGAACACGGACGACCTGGGCCTCGACAAGGCCGGCGTGCGCACCGGTCCGCACGGCCATATCGAGGTCGACGAGCAGTTGCGTACGAACGTCCCGGGCATCTGGGCGCTGGGCGACTGCAACGGGCGCGGCGCCTTCACGCACACGGCCTACAACGACTACGAGATCGTCGCCGCCAACCTGCTGGACGGCGAGTCGCGCTCGGTGAACGACCGCATCCCCGTCTATGCGCTATATATCGATCCGCCCCTTGGACGCGTCGGCATGACCGAGGAACAGGCGCTGGCGCAGGGCCGCACCGTACGCGTCGGGAAGCGGCCCATGACGCGCGTGGGACGCGCCGTCGAAAAAGGCGAGTCCCAGGGCTCGATGCGGATCATCGCGGATGGACAGACGGACGAGATCCTCGGGGCCGCCATCCTTGGCCCCGGCGGCGACGAGGCCGTGCACATGGTGCTGGCTGCAATGGCCGCCGGGATGACCTGCCGGCAGCTGACCCACGTGGTGGCGATCCACCCGACCGTATCCGAGCTGATTCCCACGATCGCCGGCGAACTGGACGCGCCGCGCGCAAGCGCCGGCTGACGCGCGGCGCCGCTGCGCTGGCGTCGCATTTTCCATGCATAAGTTGCCTCAAAAATATTGACGCTCCTGGGCGTTTTCGTAATTGCCACCCGAACAGCTGGTCGGCCAGACTCCTTTCAACTTTCGTTGAACGAGGACGCACGATGTTTTCAGATGCAGCCGCAAAACCGCTACGGACACGCCTGGAATTCGCACCCACCCACCCTGCCGACGGTTCGCTCTTTCTCATCTATATCACGCTGATCTGGATCGGGATGCTGCTCGGCTTCGGTCGTGAAATCGCGCAGCATATCGCGAACAATGACCCGCCCTACCCCATGATCCTGCACGTGCATTCCGCCGTGTTCGCCACATGGCTGGTCGCGTTCACCGCGCAAATCCTGCTCGTTCGCGCAGGGAAGCCCGCCCTGCACCGGCGCCTGGGCATCGCGATGGCATTCGGCGTGGGCGTGCTCGCCATCGTCGGCCCGCTGACGGCTTATACGATACAAAACCTGAAGTTCGGCACGCCGCACAGCGATCCGGCATTCCTGAGCGTGCAACTGGGCGACTTGATTGGTTTCGTTGGCCTGAGTGTGGCGGGCATCGTTCTCCGCAAGCGGGTAGCGGCACACAAGCGCCTGATGATGCTGGCGATCCTGCAACTGAGCACAGCGGGCTTTGCGCGCTGGCTGGGCGGTACGATCAGCGCCGCCTATCCGTACGGCTACTGGGGGCAGAGTTTCTGGGCGACGTTCCTGATCCTGCACCTGACCAACGACGTGCTCGCGCTCGGCATCGGTGTGCACGACCTGCTGACCCGCGGGCGGTTGCATCCGGCCTACGTGATGGGTCTGGTCTGGAGTTTTGGCTGGCAGGTCACGCACGTCAGCCTGTATCTGTGGCCGGCGTGGTTACCGGTGGCGAAGATGCTGCTGGGGCATTGAGATCAAAAAAATCAGGGGCTTGGCGAGAGTTGCGCAAGCCCCTGATTCATTGTGGATTTTTGGTAGGCCTCCCCGGAGTCGAACCGGGCACCAACGGATTATGAGTCCTTGGAACGCGACGTTTGAGTTGATCAGCGACTAATGCGTTTTCCTTTTATTTTCAGTACGTTAGGACCGGAAGCTCTGACATCGGCAGCTCACATTTAGCCGAACGATATGGACCAGAACTGGACCAGACGACCGTCGAAGACCGGACGAAGACCGTCCCAAACTAGTGGTCGGAAGCTGCTATCGCACCTCGGTCGTAACTTGCCAGTCGTCGAGTATAGACCGTAAAGTTGCAGTGGACTCTACATCTATAAAGCAGTGTCTAGATGGCAGCAAGCTGCCTCCTCACATCCTAGTCCAGCATCATGCTTTTTGCGGGGTCCGCAGCAGATGCAAACCGTCCACGAAGGTACTGTCCCGATGACAACCTACAGCGCCTCTCGCCGCCGATTGGCCGTGCTGTAGCTCGGAATCGGCGAGTCGAGGCATAAAAGCATAAGGAGTGCTTGGTGTACTGGTCAGTGTACATTGCATACTGGGGGATATAGGGAACAAAATCGACACCAGTGCTACGCTCTTTTTTACACAGCTCGATGCAGGGCAACGCTTACGCTTGTTCAGGTGCGCGTCGCCCAGAGCTAGTTGACCAAATTCTGCATGTGTCCATCCTGTCGCTCCAATCGTCATTTACGCTAAGCAAAGGCAAGGGTAAGCGCGATCTCACAAAAGTTACAAGGGCTTTGCAAACCTGAGGCGCTAGGCTATAAATGCTTGTTGAGGAGCGCAACCCCGTCCGCTAGAGCCTGCTGCGCCAGCGCGGCGGTTTTGCGATCTTCTGGCGCGCCATTCAGGAATGGCTGGAAGACCGCCGGCAACGGCATGCCTGATGCTGCCGATGCAAATGCCCCCCGGAACACATCCGAGTACGATGCGTTTGGCTTCAGGTACAGACCCTGCTCGCGTCCCAACGCGACCAGCCCTTCAATGATCATGATGCTGGCAATGCCGTAGAGACCAGCCAGCTCGTCGTTCTGTTCCACTTGATCGGCCCGATGATAGGCGCTTCCCGCTAGCAGTGCATACCCCAGCACGAGCTGGTGCAGGCCGTAATCGTCACCGCTGGAATTACCAGCATCGCGGTGCTCGGCGATGATTGGAAACAACGCGTACAGCACCTGGACGAGTTCGTCGATACCTTCATCGAACTCGGGATCGCCGTCCTCGTTCAGTTCGCTCTTCAGCGCTGCCCTTACGTAGTCGAAGGACTGGTCAAGCAAGGCAATCGGACCAGTCGCCCCGACTTTTTTCTGCTGCAGAGCCGGAATTAGCTCACGCAGGAAATCGCACAGGATGTCGATCTCGCTGTCCGACAGCTGGTCGAAGCACTGGAAGTCGTGGTTGTTGACATAGAACCCGCTATCCCTGCGGTGAATGCGGCGAATGTCGGCTAAGGCGAAGTGGTCGAGCTTGCGCAGCACACCCTTGGCGATCAGTGCCTTGTCCGTAACGATCAGAAAGTCTTTGCCCGTTTGTAGGAAGGTATTGTCGACGATCGCCAGGATCGAGTACGGATCGACGCCGTTGCCACAGGCTTCAAGGATGGTCTTGACTTTCCCCACCTTGATCGTTGGTGCAATATAGACCGACTGTGGCAGGCGGTGGCGTTTCGCCACGGTCTTCACGATGTCGAGCAGGCGCTGGTCATACGCGCCTGGAAACGGATTTGCCGGCGCCGCGGCAGGCGTTTCCGGGATGGGCCGCGCGGCGGCCCTGGGTGCTGGCACGCTGCCGGTCGCTGCTGCAACGCCGGCCGCCGCTGCGATGCCAGGCACGTTGGCTGGCGGGGCGGCCTGCGCTGGCTCCTGCAGCGCCGATAAGGCGTTCTTCTTGATCCGCGCGAACAGCCCCAGCAGCTGCTGCGACTTGACTTGCGAACCTGCGAGGTTAAACACGCAAGCGGGTGACAGAAACAGGTTACTGCCCTTGGCAGTCATGGTATCGGCCAACTCCGCGACCTCCTCCCATGACAGATAATTCTTCGCGGTGTCCGTGCTCCAGTCGTTTTTCCAGTAGATCCCGCGGTGGCCGAAGGCCATGCCATTCTTTGCCGAGCCGAACACGGTAGCATCCACTAACGCTAGCACGGTCTCCCCGGCCGGAACGGGGTAATTGTCGATGGCATTGCGCAGCTTGGCCGGCGCGATGCTGCCAACATGAAAATCGGAGGAAGAGAATTCCCTCAGTTCAGCAAGAATATTATTGATCATCTTCTTATAACGATGGATGCAACTTTGACCAGTATGAATTAAGCAATTCGCCACGGCAACGCTGCTGATCGAACAATGATGTCATTGATCAACAGATAACACAAGCTGACTGAGCCTCACGGCTCTGCCGCACGGGTTAGCGGTCTACCGTGCAGAGTCTCGAGCTCTGGCCGGAGCCCATCGAGCCCGCTAGTCTAGCCTTTGCCGCTTCGCTACCAATTCGTTCTGCCTTGCTAAAGGTCCGGGCTGCGGTTCGCGCAAAAGCATCGCGGACCACCTCACCGAGCATCGAGCTCGATAGTGGCATAGGACCAGTTCGACCATGCTCGAAAATTCCATGAAGCATCACTTATACGATGTCGATTGCTGAAGACCGGCCCTCTTCGGTTGCCTTGAGGAAAACTTGCACAGCTTTCTTCACACTGAACGTACAATAAGTGGCAAAATGATAGTTTTACCAATAATATTTAATCATGGCTTTAGATCAAGAACTTGTAACTGCCGAGCAAGCAATATCGACCGATTCGTATTCGATGTCGATCGGGGAACTGATATCCTCGTATAAAGGCGGGGAGATCGAAGTTCACCCGGAGTTCCAACGGTTTTTTCGGTGGAACGATTACCAGAAAACTCGTCTTATCGAATCTTTTCTGCTCGGATTACCAATCCCTCCCCTGTTTGTTTTTCAAAAGGGCAGTGGCCAATGGGAGTTAATAGATGGCCTACAACGTGTTTCCACAATTCTTCAGTTTGTAGGAGAGTTAAAGAAGAAAAATGGCGACGCTTATGCACCCCTGGTTTTAACTGAGAGCAAGTACTTGCCATCACTAAAAGGCATTTCTTGGGTGGGCGAACCCGAAGCTTGTCTCCCTGATGAGCTCAAGCTACGTTTTCGCAAGTCGAGAATTGACGTTAAAATCATTCTCCCGCGAAGCAAGGAAGTTAGCAAATTTGAGCTCTTCGATAGACTCAATACGGGCGGATCACAAGCGACCCCGCAAGAGGTTCGTAATTGTTTACTGCTCATGGAAAATGCTAAATTTTTCGAATGGCTTGACCTTCTTTCGACACACCCTGCGTTTGAAGCGGCTATCCCTCTTACAGATAAGCAGAAATCTGAGCAATACAACATGGAGCTTCTTGTTCGCTTTATCGTACTACAGCATACTAATGAAGAAGAAGCCAAGCGAATTCCAGACTTGGAAACATATTTGAATGAGCGTATTCTAGAAATAGCAAACGACCCGACCTTTGACCGTGACAAAGCAGCTCTTAATTTCAAGTCGACTTTCGACTTATTAAGTGAATTATATGGCGATGGAGCATTCAGGCGACCAAGCGCGACCGGTTATACTGGACCATTTCTACTTGCAGCGTTTGAAATTATTGCAATAGGTATCGCGATAAATCTTGAATATGTGCAAGCCCAAGGAAAAGATTGGGTAAAAGAAAAGATTCGCGCACTTTGGGAGCAAGATGCAATAAAGAGTATCGGACTACGCGCATCACAACGTTTAGGTCATACAATCCCGCTGGCACGATCTTTTTTCGCAGCATGAAAGTTCGATCGGTTGAACAGTTTAGTCAAGCGCTGAGCGACTGTGTGACTTGGAGGAAGCATGAACTTAAGAATCTACAGTCGTTTTTTCGCCAAGATAAAAACCCCATCGCCGCCTTAACAAAAGGAGCGCTCCTGCTTACCTACGCTCATTGGGAGGGGGGCGTTAAAGACATGGCATTTCGCTATTTACGTCACGTGGAACAGCAAAAATGTTTAAGAAAGGAACTCACCAGTAACTTCCTCGCACTTGAGTCAATCTCTGCGGTTAAGCAAGCCGCCGCGTCATCTCAGATTCTTGGCTATCAACAGGCACTTGAACACACTCGATATAATCTTGAGCATCGGTTCAGGTTGCCAAACATCAGCTTGATAGATACCGAAAGCAACCTCTCATCGAAAGTTCTTTTGAATATTTTGGCTTGCGTTGGATTGAGCGCGGAGTGGGAGCGATTCGCTGGCAAACAGAGGATTATTGACGTTGCGCTTCTGAAGACCCGAAACGAAATCGCTCATACAGGCCAAACTGAAGATCGCTCAGAGTTGGATTTGGCCCCTCTAATTGGACATGTATTTGAGTTGCTAGATCAGTTCAAATCTTGTGTTGAAAATGCTGCTGTGCTAAAAATATATCGAGAACCAGGATAATAATCTTCGATATTGATCCTCAATTTATGCCAGAACAATATCTGAAAGGTTTTCCGCGTTCGGCATTTATTTTGAACTCGCTAGTTAATTAAGATTCGCATGCATGTGAATTACCGCGATCTTAAATAACCGTTTTATCCCGAAACACATTCCTCTCGTGCCAATCCAAGTAAGGTAGCATGTCAGAATGGTGTGGCCGGCGTAGCGTCAGGTTACTATGGATATTTAGCTGTAAAGCAACCCCTACCGGCATGTACGGACTAATCCTTATTCGGAAGCGCTGATCGAATGTGATAAGACCGCGGTCGAGCAACTTGTCCAGCGTAGGGGTCAACAGAAGTCCGTTCGCTACTGTCAGGCGCTCACGGCGGTTTTCGCAACGACTCCAGGGCTTCAAATGACTCGCCACGCAGAGCTCGGTCATCCCACACCCTGTGACTGCGCACCCACCCCACCGTCTAATCAGTGCCGCGCGAAAATCCCCCTGCCCAACCCGTGCCTTGAGTAGTGCTTCGCGTTCTGTTGGGTCAAGTGTGTCAAGTAGACGCTGGAAATTCGGGTCTTCGGCCGGGTCCTCCATATCGTCAGTCGGGTCAGGGTTCACCGCAGCCGTGGGTTGTACGTCTCTCACGATTAGGAACTCACCGCTGGTGCCGTCGTACTCATGCACAAACCATTTTCCGCGATCCAACTCACGTGCCTTCACTATGGATGATTCATCCGCAGAGCGGTCGACTGGCACCTGTACACCATCTACAAGAATGAATTTTATCTCCCTGCGCTGTCGGAACGCTTGGTAGACCGCGGCCTGTAGCCGTCGTCCCTGGCGCATCTTGGCATTAAGACGACCAATTCCCTCTTTACCTCTGCGGATGCCGGCCAACTCCACAAGCCGCTGTAGATAGCGGCTTTCGTTGGCACGATAGACGACGGGGCGGGCCTTTCAATCAATGCTATTGAACCAAATGCATAGCACGATGGGCTCACCAGCCTTACCGATAAGGTAACTACGTGCTTTCGCACAGAACACTCTTGAGCCGTCCCGGCCTTGTTCGCAGTTCCAATTTACGGGAAACGGCGCGCTACAAAAGGCAGGGCGGCTCAAGTCGGTGTAAATTACATTCTGGGGCAGAGGGTGGAAACGACGCCAGGATCTTCTTGTGAGCCTTCATCCCGGACAAGCCGAGCTCCTATAATCGGCCGTCTGCTCGCATAAACAACTGATGAATTTTGGCTTAAGAGACCGTGCGTGCTCGGAACGCTTCTGTGGCGAATACATCGATATCTGTCCGCCGAACGCGGCGGCTGGCCGGCCGATGCGATGCAAGTCCTACTGCCGGCTTGTATATATCAAGCCCTCGTCCTAATTTATAAACTAAGCCTTGGTCGCAAACCACGTAACGATCATGAATCGTTGGGTCAATTTTTACTGTAAGGACGGTGCCGTATGAGCGGAATAAATCGGTGCCGACCTGCTCCATGATGCGAACATTCGCACCGCTCCCTTCGTTCCACGTTCCGGACGTCACCACGACAATCTCTTTTGGCTTGGAGGCCTCAGCTACAATCAGTAGAAACTCTTTGAGATTTCGGACCTGGTGTGGTGCGGCGAGGTAAGGGTCGATCAGGGCGATTCTGACACAACCAGACAGAAGCTCCCGGGTAAATATTTTTTCTAACGGCCACCCGCTTTCGCCATCGCTGAGCCTAAACCGAGCGAGGGTTTCCTTAGCTTCCTTTTGAGTGGACTCAAGCCATTCTACTTCGCTATCTTCAACGTGATACGAATCAGACTGTGTCTCAATGACCGTAGAGATCGTCGCAATCAGGTCAGTTTCTGAATCTGCCGCTTCTTCGCCAACCTCTAATAATGGCGTGCAAGCTGCCATGACGGGCTTGATCGAGTCGACCATTACTTCGCATCGGCGCTCAAACGTTTCACGCTCGCCCCCAATCTTGGCAGTGGCTGCGGCTTTGATGTCCTGCTCCGCCCCGGCCAGCGTAGCGTCGACTTCGGCCAACGCGTTTCTGGGTACACCGTCAGCCTCGACCGCAAGGAACTCAGCGAAAGCCGCTGCTCGCTCCTGTAGATGGTTCGTCAACGCTTCCTGAAGCAAACGTCTGACTTCGGCATAGAACACCCTAACTTCATTTGATTGGTTATAGGTAGTCCCCTTACCGAAAACTTCGGCAACCTTTTCTCTCGCTGCCGAAATTTTCTCAGACACTTCATCGGATACAAAGTCGTCCAAGAAGGAGATGATGCGTTGTTCTTCCGTTGCGATTAACTCGTTTGCCGCGCTGAGGGACTTGTCCAACGACCCAGCCAGTGTTTTAGTAAGATCAAATGGCAAGCTGGCCCCAAGCTCGAGTTTCTCCGCCATCGCTCCGCTTGAAGAAGATAGAGCGGAGAGATGCTTCTCAAAATGCTCGACAAAAGACGCGAAGTGGCCCGTCATGTCTGAAAGCAGTTCCTGCACCCTTGGGAAAATCCTGTTCGCTACGCGTCCCTGCAAATTGTGCATGTAGCCCCAATAACCGGAGCGGCGAGTCTTCCAGTGCTTACCGACGTCGTTTGTCTCGAAGTCGCCAAGCTCCCGATCCGCGATCAGGCCTATCGCTTCGATAAGGTGATTGTTCCTTTTATTCGCGGCCTCAAGATTCTTTCGGAGGATAGTGACATCGGACTCTGCCGCTGTTTGAAACTTTTCCCTAACAGCTTCAAACTCCACACGAAACGTAGCGAGCCTTTGCTCGGCCACCTCCCCGTCCTTAATTCCATTAAGGGCTGCGCGCCGGTTCGCAATCGTGCCCAGCAAGTCATCTAAGGCAGCCTTCGCTCCAGAAGCAATGTTGTGAGAAACAAGAGCTAGTCGCGACTCAGTCGACAATAGTTGAAGCAGCTGCGACTTCATATGCTCAATTCCACCCGGGTCGTCCGGGTAAATTCTGTGAGCTATGTCTTTTCTGTCCTTCCAGTCTCGGTGCTTCCGAGCTGAAGTGAAAACTAAACCGACGACTCCAAGCTGCTCCCGGTACCTACGCATGGTAGGGGAATCTTCGCTTCCGAGCTCGCTCAGCGTCGCTTCGATCTCAGCGCGGATTCGGCGCTCTTCTCGCCTTATCCGCTGAGCCAAAGACTCTGGATCCTCGTCGTTGTCGTCGGCCGCTGACAGATGCTGGTCATAGGTCTTGTCGACCTGAGTAATAACAAAAATGAGTTGCTTGACCGTTCCTCTTCGGAGCAAGGTCAACATGAAATCCTTCTCAGATTGCCCATACGCAACCCCAGACTGGGTTAAGAAAAGAACCGCATCAACGTCCTCGACAGCTTTCTCGGTCAAGGTCACGCGAAATCGCTCTGTATCGTCCAGCCCTGGCGTGTCTACTAAGAGGACCCCTTCGTCAAGAAGAGGAGATGGCGACGATATTTCGATACCCTCAACTAAGCAATGGTGAGGGCGCGTTCCAGAGGTGAAGTCTTTTAACTTGCGTCGAAAATTGTTCTCGGACGCCTTGTCGCCGGGTTTGTCGAGAATAATTTCTAGACTATGGCCTCCGGGCTTCACATACATTCTTTCGAGTGCTGCAAGATCGAAGGTTTCAAGGATCTCGCCATCGGAGTTCTTTCGAGCTTTCCCATCGAAACTACTCCACATCTTCATCCGATGGGCGTCGACATGTTTAGGATCGTCTTGGTGAAGCTTACGGAGCTCTTGCCAAGCCTCCGCTCCGACAAAGCGGATCACTGCCTTAACTGTAGGTCCGTGCCGAAATGTCGTGACCGCCGCTGTCTCAGGACTGGTATCCTCCCCAGCCAGCCGTGCCCCGAGCAGTTCGTTGACAAAAGATGATTTCCCTGCCTTGAATCGTCCAACGACCGCAACCTTGTACCAGTCTGGGATCGTCTGACCTTTAAGCAGTGTGTCCAGCGATTCGGCAGCCTTAGCGCAGTCTTTGCCGATACCCCAAGCTGGCTCTTTTACGTCGAGAGTCTTATGCAAAAGGGTCTCCCGAAGCAAATTGATGCTCCAGCGCAGCGTTTGTATCTCGGTCCGTAACTCTTTCGGCGACTTCACCTATCATCCCCCTTAGAAACGCGCCTAGCTGCGCAAGTTAGCGGTTTCGCCGCAAGAAATATTTATTGCATCTCACACAATAATGACATTGATCAACAGATAACACAAGCTAGTCCCATAATGACCGGTATTCTGGGTGCACATTGCATGTTGGGGGATAAAGGACAAGCAAACGACACCAATGTCCCGCTCGCCTCCGCTCACATGAGAACAGCTGCCGTTGGGCCCAGTACCGTTACCTTGAGCACGTCGTCGAGCTTGAAACGACGCTGAAACCAATACCCCAGCTCACTCTTGCCATAGATGCGTGGGGTTCCGTTTTGCTGATTGGCCTTCCTGTCGAGGGTCGCGCGCACGAGCGCCCGCTCTGTGCCGCAATAAAGGTCGACGGTCGCGCCATGGGTACCAAACAGCTCAGAGAAGACAACTGGGACGTTAAAGAAGCCGCGCTCGTAGTAGGTCTTCCCCAGTCGTACAGTGAAGGTAGTGCCATCAACGCTTGAGTATGCGCTTGACCGCACCGCATTTGAGACTGACGTGGTCGGACCGACCGGCGCGCCAGCAACTGCGGACACTAAAACCTGCGCCCCCCTATCTGGGACAGACGAGATCGCTAAATTCGGGCGCGGCGCCTCTGTGGGGACCTGAGGCAGAGTATGAGTATGCGATATGGTCTCGCAGGTTTCCACCATGCGAGCCCCGTTCCACGGTGGCGCCAGCAGCGCAATAATACTGTCCTCCAGACCCGCTGCCATATTCAGGTCAAACGGGCCAATGCGGTGCAGTCCCGGATCAATCCAGCCAAGAATGCGAACTTTCGTCCCCTCACGCAGTAGATCGAGCAAAGCTGCGCGATTCCGCACGTTGGTCCGCTGACTTTGATGGGGTGAGACATAAGCCTGCAGCCGTACTGGGAGCGTTCCGGCAGTCTTGCCGACGTACAACAACTTCGACTCCGTCGCGAACGCATACAACGCCCGGCGATGCGTCGGTAGCGTATCAAGTTGCAACTGCAGGCCATCCCCTGCCAACGTCCAGCGACCGATTTCCCGAAACCCGATCTGAAGCAAACGATCCATGTGTTACCAGTCTCCAAGAGAGGCACGTGTGAGATCTACCGCCCCTACCATACGGATGATCCTACGCAGCGTGAAGGACAACATTCTTTCAGAATGTCAATTATGCAATTATTTTTAACGTGGTGCTAGCGTTAAAGCGTCTCTGCCAAGGCGAAACGTGCTGAGACGTTAAGCCCACGACCGGCGAACCCCCTTTTTCAACATACGGTTCACCAGGTTCCCTAACCTCGGCGTCATTGATGAGGACGTCGTGATGGCTTGCGCAGCTTGAAACGCGCGCCGAGAAAGGGTTTTAGTGCCTGCGCCAGCTCACGGCGCTTGATGTCGCGCGCCAAAAGTCTACGCCAGGTTCCATCCCCCTTCGCGCTTCGAACGAAGTCCGCAATCTCACGCTTAACTTCGATTACGTTCTTCCGTGCCGTCTCGTCATTTTGTCGCTTTATGATGCGTTCAAGCTGGTCGATCTCATCTCTTTTCTTGAGCGGACTAACCAGGGGCACAGACTTTAGCGTCCACCGCTCAAAATCAATCTGAACCTTTGGAAGCGTGATAGCGAAAGGCGTTTCTGATGCGTCGATAATGCAGATCCTGAGTATCGGGAGAGACAGATAGGATTCCACATCTTTAACGAATTCAGGGATCTGGCCAGCAGCCGAACTAAGGTCACCGATTACATCGAACGATATAAAACCCGTCAACTCTTCGTAGCCGAACAAATACGCTCGCTTCCTTTGGCTTCCCACGGTCGCAACTTCGACCGCTCGGATACGGAGACGGCACCTCGTGAGTAATGTCGGGCGCGTGCCTTTTAATGAAGCGGTTCTCAAGCGTTTCCCAGGCCCAGTTCGTTCATGAAAGATAGTTTCCCGAAATGGTAGCCCTTCGGGTTGCAAAAGTGCGCTCAACTCTCGATAAAGATGCGATGCCTTGAGCCCAGTAAGCGCTAATAACTCTGGAAGCAATTGATCCCATACGTCCAGTTTGCGTTCACCACCTTTCGGGCGGGCCCTAGGCAAATTTTTCAGATTCCCGGTCGCGCCAAGATAGTAACGAACGGTATTCCGTGTAACTTTATAACCGAGCTCTTCCGTCAGAGCTCTTGCAATTTCCTCATGTGGTCGCCCTGCTAAGTCGTCTATACGAGCGTGAAGCCGCTTTCGCTCTTCCGTTGTAGCCATGTGCGCTGCGTCCGAAATAAATTCACCATTTTACCCGGACAATCCGCTTCGTTACGGCGGCGGTGCCTGAGGGTTCCCTCGGCGGGCCGGCGGAAAGCTCAAGACTGGCTCGTGCGTCTCCAATTTGTAGAGGGAAACAGGGGCTAGCAAGCCTATTTCTGACCGATTATTATCCGGTCCGTGGTGCACGAAACGCGCCGTAGAACTAGGGGTTTCCTGGTTCGTGTTCTTTAACAATCGAGAGGAAAAGCCGTGGTAGAGGTCACGTGCGCCGACACTTTGCGCCGACGTGCTCAAGACCTCATTACCACCCGCGGCGCCAAGCAAGCCGAAGTGTCTGTTGGTCTGGTATCAGGATTAAGATATCTGCTCTACAAGACGGGGAAACACTGCTGGCTGCTACGCTACATCGATCCCAAAACCCGCAAGAAGACAGTTCGAGTCCTTGGGGGTGGTTCGATGGCGCAGGCTGTCGTCGAGGCGGTAAAGGTCAGAGAGCTCATCAGTGCAGGCCGCTCACCCAGCGAGACCAGGATCAGAGTCGGCGGGTTCTTTGATGAACACTACGAACCCTGGGCCAAAGTCAACTTGGCGAGCGCGTCTGACAGCGTAAGCCGTTTTAATCGATATATCAGACCGGAGATAGGGAACGCTGCAATTGCTGACCTGACTCTGCCGGTGCTCTTGAGCCTAATCGCAAAGCTGCCGAACCGACTTTCTGCAACGACTAAGAATCATGTTGCGGCTGTTGTGAAGGCGGTTTTTCGACGAGCGCATGAGCTCGGGTTTATTGAGTCAAACCCAGCTTTAGGTATCCGATTAAAAAAAATACACAACGCTAGAGATCGAGTCGCTAGTAAGTCGGAAATACAGGCGATCTACGACGCGATCAAACTTGAGCCGCAACCTTCATTGGCCGGGTTATTCATTCGACTGCTGTTTTGCACTGCCATGCGTTCAGGCGAGGCAAGACAAGCGAAGTTCGAAGATTTGGATGTCGAGAAAGGGCATTTAATCCTTCGACAGACGAAGAACGGAAAAGACCGGACAATTAGGCTCAACAACGAAGCCCTTAATGTGATCGCAGAATTGCAGAAGCTTCGCACAAGTGGTTATCTTTTCCCCGGTCCTAGGGAAAAAACAATGGGGCGACCCACTGCGGCCTGGAACCGCATACTGAAACGAGCTCAAGTTGAAGGGCTCACACTACACGACATTAGGCGCTCTGCACTGAGCCTCGGCATCAATGCGGGCGCCACCGTGTTCGAAATGGCCACGTTTGCTGGGCATTCGAGCATGCAAACTACATATGATCATTACTTAAAGCCCGATGATCACGCTTCCCGAAGGGCTAGCGAACTTATACAGAGCGGTTTGCCAAAGTACTAACCCTCTGAAAAATCTACAGCGGAATCCTGTCCCGCTTAACGGTAGCAAATGGCTAGCCGTTACGCAGGACAGGAATCGAGCGTGAAGCGGAACAGACGTTCTGCGCGCTTTCCTTGGCCTAATGCCAAGGTTTACCATCGAAAGATAAGAAATGGCTAAATATATTCGTGCTGTGCGGCTCCCGAACGGTGATCTGGTTTCGATTGACCATATTGCTACCGTAAAGCGCTTTGACTCGGGCGTTGGTCTGTTGGATCACCGCAACCGTATGGTTGGCTGGGTTGAGATCAATGGCACCGAGGACGCCGACGAACAGTTCGCTACCGTGCTGGACATTTTCGACATGCTCATCAACGACCGCCGTCGTGCTGAGCAGCCGGATTGGAGCTTCTTGGATGAGGGCACTGAAGAACCAAAAGCCGCCTCTACCAAGAAGAGCTCTGTAAAGAAGTCTGCTGAAGACTAACTGACTAAAGCACTCACTTTTGCCGCCTACTTAAGGCGGCATTTTTTTTGTCTATGGTGGTGTCATTCGGTCGTAGGGGGATTAAGGAATGGAAAATGAAACCGTCGGTTTCGACGATGAGGACGATGCTTGTGAAGTCGAAGAGGCGTACGTGGATCTTTGTGCGAGGGACAAGGACAATGAGGCATTACTGAAACACCTCGACATAGTGTTTGGGCCGCTAATGAAGCATTGTGCCGAGACGTGTACTAATCCGCTCAACAGCGTGCCCCTGTTGGAGACATCTCCGCTGTTGCGTCCCGATCCTGAGCAAATGCGTGCGCAGTCGTTGGCTGCACTTGAACGGTTTCGCACGCAGGGCAAATTCAAACCGGCCGAGCATACAGCAGGCAAGCGTTCCGCTCGTAAAGGCAAAGATGTTGTCTATATCGGCTTTGATGCTGAGTGGGAAGAGAAGAGCAAGGGGCGTAACCATGTGCTAAGTGTCCAGTTTCATTTGGTCGGACCGACCGGAAGCATTTACGAAAAAGTGTTCGACATGAACGCTTCAGAGCGCGGCGGGGAGCGAATGCGGCTTGCAGATGCGCTCCAAGAAGTGCTTGAGGGGGCTGAGGATGAAGATGTTCTTTTGGAATGGCCCCGAGAGGTTGTTCTGGTCGGTTTCTTCACGCGTGCGGACATTACCGTTTTCTCTGACTTCAAACAGCATCTCCGTCCGCAATTAGATGGTGTGGGGGGAACGCTCGCTTCTGTTAAGGGCACTGCAAAAATTGCATTGACGCTTACTCCGGACCGTATAGCAAGGATGAAGTCGCAACATCGATTTGTCGTCGGAGACGACTTCGACCCTAAAGAGCTGAGCGTACGTCTGATTGATTCGCGCCTGTTTGTGCCGCCTGGCACAAATTTGTCCAAACTCGGGTCCCTGCTAGGGCTTGCCAAACTTGAGTTGCCAGAAGGTTATCGCAAAGATCAGATGAGCGTTTTTCAGCGCAAAGATCCCGAAGCGTTCAGCCGGTATGGATTGCGCGATGCTGAGATCGCGGTTTGGTTCGTGCTTTGGGTTCGATGGTTCTCCAGGCGCTATCTTCACTTACCAGGCCTACCTGCAACCGCTAGTGGGATGGCGGTCCATTTGGCGGAAAAGTGCATGCATGAAGATGGTGTTCTCCCTGACGTGGCACTAAATTTCGAAAAAGTCGAGCTGCTGCGCTTTGACGCCCGCACTGGACTTCCACGTCGCTTTAGCGAAAGGCATCCCTCCCCTAAGCGCGGCTGGTTAGAAAAGTTCCTTGCAGACTGTTACCAAGGCGGGCGCAACGAGTGCTACTGGTTCGGCCCGACTCCGATAATGAAATATTCGGACCCGGACTTGGCGGGGGCGTACGTTACAACGCTGGTAGAGCTCAAAACTCTGGACTATGACAAGGTGCACACCTCTACCAATTTGAACGACTTCCTCGGTGATGTTGCTGGATTTGCAGAGGTAGCCTTCAGCTTCCCGGACGGAACCACTCATCCGTGTCTCCCTGTGAATGCTGGCGAGCGAGGGCTGATATTTCCACGGCGAGGCATCAGCCTATGCACATCGCCCGAAATAGAGCTCGCAGTAACGATGGGCGCAGAGATCTCAATCCGGTTCGGCTACATTATTCCGTGGGCTGAGAGATCTGATTTGATCAAGCGAAGCCAAGATGTTGTGAAGTCGTCAAGACGAGGTAAAACTAGGTTGAGAATGACCTCGCCTAAAATCGATGTGGTCGGCTCGATCGACGGCGTAGTCAGCCAACGCCACTACCGCCCATTTGAGAGCTTTGCCATACGCATTCGCGATCATCGCTCGAAGTTTCGACGCAAAACGCTACCGTTCGAGTTCGTCAAACTGTTAGGTAATTCTCTATACGGGAAAACGGGGCAAGGCTTCCGCGACAAGCGTACCTTCGGCCCTCGGGAAATGGGGAGTGTCAAAGTTGGACAGTCTCGTGTGTCCGAGCCAGCCGTAGCCGCACTAGTGTGCGGTATGGTTAGGGCCGTTGTAGGGGAGATTTTGGCGCGATTGCCTGATGGCATCCCTGCCGTCTCCTGTACTACTGACGGTATGATTGTCGGTGGAGAATTGGCTGATCTAGACCTGAGTGGCCCGATCTGTACACGATTTCGCGAACTCGTCGAGTTGGTCACGCCTGGCATGCCGATGCTGGAAAATAAGCATACGGTGTCGCAGGTGGTTGCTATGAGAACGCGGGGGCAGCTGACCGGGTTACCGTACGGAAGCGAACCAATCGTGTTGGCGAAAACAAGCGTACGTCCACCTAGTAATGCTGCTGATCCTAACTTATGGATGGTAAAACTTTTCGCCGATCGCTTTCCTGGTCAGATGATGCAACAGGAGTCATTCATTTCAATGCGTGACCAACTGACCAAAGGCTGGGACCTGCAGATGGAACGATCCGAGGTAAAACTCAATCTTGAGTTCGACTTCAAACGGAAACCGGTTAAACCCCATCTTGGGCGCATTGGCTTGACGGGCGTTGATCACCTTGCGTTCGACACTGAACCTTGGGATACCGTCGATCAAGCCGTTGAGGCCCGCATGCTATTTGATGGGTGGCGGCGGGATCGATGTCTAAAAACTCTGGCGGACTTCGAGGACTGGCAGGCGTACTATTCTCTTCAAATTAGTAATACAAGAAGGCGATCCGCGATGACTCAAAAAAGTGTCTCGGGTGGACAGGAAATCGATTCGTCTGAAAAGGCGAACCTTGTTCGCGGATCGCAGGGTGGAATATACAAGACGAAGAGGACGGGATACGTCGGAATTGCGGTCAGAGCATTTCTCATAGCTTATTCTCAACGTAAATGGGGACTCGATGGCACTGAAAGGATGACACAAGCTGCTCTTTCGAAGTGGCTCACGGATCAGGGCTACCCAACGACTTTGAGTGCGGTAAAGAATGCAAGCCGATCGAAACTGCATGATGAGGCTGTGCCCCGTACTGCCGACGTCGAACGTTTTATTGACGTCGCCTGCTCAAAATTTCCAAGCCTAGAGCGCGATCGCTTCTTCATCAAGCCACTTTAATTTCGTAAAAAAATACCCGATCTGTCTTTCGACAGCTCGGGTATTTTCATTTCTGGCCGGCTTGCTGAAGGCTACCTATCCGTGCTCATACGGGCCTGCTCGCTGCCGGTTGCTGTCGCAGGCTTTAGACTGCAGGGTTGCCTGCCCTAGTTGCCCTCCCGATAACATCTGCGATCGATTCCGAAGCGCTGCGCAGCGTGCTATTCATCAAATGACTATACCGCATGGTCTGCACAGGGCTTTGATGATGTAACAGCCCCTGAATAACGGAAAGCGAAACGCCCGCATTGATTGCCAGGCTAGCGTAGGTGTGACGTAGATCGTGTAGTCTGAGGTGCTCGATACCGGCTGCAGTGAGTACCCGATCGAATGCGTCTCTGGGACTGTAAATTGGCTTTCTCGGATCGCGTTTGGATGGAAACAACCATGGACTGCCCTCCTCGCGCGGCAAGGTCCGCAATAGCACTTGCGCCTCACTGTTCAACTGCACGTATCGTCCTTTTCCTGACTTCGTCTGCGGCAAGAACCAAACTCCGTTCTCCAAATCAACGTTTTCCCATCGAGCCTTCAAGGCTTCCTCTCGTCTGGCCCCTGTCAGTAAAAGGAACTTCAGCGCTGCCACGGCGATCTTGTTGGGCTCGCTCTCCATAGCTTTGTACATCTTCTGGATTTCTTCCGGCGTCAGGAAGCGCTGACGCTGGTTGTTCTCCTTGAACTTAGCTATTCCGACGCATGGGTTGCGTTCAACCCGTCCCCATTGGACGGCAAGCTTATACATCCTAGAGATCAGAGACAGATGACGGTTTGCCGTTGCAGCGCAGTGTGACTCCTTCATGTCGGCGTGGAACTGCTGAATCTCCCTAGTTTGTATGTCGCTCATCTTCCGCGTGCCGAACCTTGGATAGATCTGGACGCGCAAGCGGCATTCGTCATCATGGGCGCTCCTCTTCGTTTGTCGTGCAAACGGCATGTACTCGTTCTTACCGAACGCCTCAAGGGTCAGTGATGGCCCTACTCCGCTTTCGCTCTCCTGCGGATTGATGCCGCGGTCCACCTTTGCCCGCATTTCCAGCGCCAGGGTACGTGCTTCTGCGACCTCCAGCGCAGGGAACTCCCCAAGCTTGGCGGCCCGCTTCTGCCCTTCGAAGACGAAGCGAAAGTAGAAATACTTGCGCCCTTGCTTGTTAACCAGGATGCGCAAGCCGATCACTTCTGCATCGCTGTACTCGGCTGAGCGTGACGGTGAGTCGGCCGCGTGCGCTGGCAGCTGGCTCAGTGCCCTGTTGTTAAACCTGAACTTGTTCTTTTTCATTGCTTTTCCTTGAAGTCGACTAAGCAGCTGGTCTGCACCTCCGTTTCCGTACCACCGTCTTCTAAGTCCGTTGTCCGCCGCGACAGCTTGCGTAGACAGTTGTGCATAGCCCTGCTGGCGCCTCTGCTAATGTGTTTGGAGTGGCGACAAGGCGCGGCAGGCCAACCGTTTCCGGTCTCTTTCCGGTAATTCGCGCGTGCTTCCTGGCGGGGCTGGGCTAGTCAAACTGCGCATTGGACATGCCCGCCCCGTCCAACTTCGTACGGTATATCTAGCAAGAATGGGTCAATAGTCCGACGGCAAAAGTAGTGTTGTTACCGAGCGGTCCGCCTCCGTAATAATCCAGATCTTTTCATTGCCCGCGATGCTGTACGCGGACAGCAACCGGCAGCCGAATTTCAGTGCATCTTGATTCGCTTTTGCGTCATCGGCAGGCACGTCCCCCCAGTCGCCAGCAGCGTGTCGCTTGAGCAGGGTCAGTGGTGCGACGCCTTGCTGCTCCAGGAGCTGCAAGGCGTTGGGCGTTGGGCGTCGCGACTACGCGGCCCAGATTAAAAATGGCGGCAGCCGAGATAGCTTCCGATAGCATAAGATTTCCTTTCACTTCGAAAAATCCGGGCGTGCTGCCACTCGCGCTTCAAGTAAGTTTATAGTGGACCCCGAATTTGAGACGGTGGTTTAAGCTGTCGTCCGCGAAAGG
>CBFGOU010000014.1:0-21557 GCA_965650445.1 uncultured Oxalobacteraceae bacterium
TGGGGGAGTTTGACCTGGCCAAAGGTGGGGGAATTTAACCTGGCCAACGGGGCTACGAATCAAGGATCAGGATTTTCACTAGTTGTGACGACCTTCGGTAGGTAGAGGCAAATACCTTCACCGGTAAAAAAGAAAAAGCGGTCTTCAATGCCCTGACTTCGTGTCTGCGCAAAGGTTTTTCAATTTGAGAACTACTCTCTTCGCTCAGCGCGAACCCTGGCGATTAAGCACTGCGCTGTCGGTCTCCTTGCTAGCTCACGCGCTGCTGTTGAGCGTCACCTTAGGTGGTCAGACATTCGGACTTCCTGGCCTAAACTTTCCCTGGAAAGAAAGGCGTTTGGGGGCCGATGATTTGCGCATTCTTCTCGCGCCGCTGCGGCCCGCGGTGCCTGCATCGGCAAGGGCACCAGCGCCAGCAGATACTTTGCCGGCTGAAATGCCCAAACCGGTGCTCGCCGCAGTGGAACAGCCCGCAGTTGGGAGCAACGAGACATCAATGTCTATGTCATCCCCCACCGTTGGACATAGCGAGGTGGCAGCCGTACTGCCCGCGCCCCCGATAGCCGCGCCGACGCCAGCAACCGTTCCCGCGCCGCATCAGGAGCCGGTCATGACGGCACCAACGCGGCCCGACGTGAACCTGCCCACCGCGCCACCGGTGAGAGCGCCTGCAACCTCGGTGGCGCGAAATACGCCAACCCAGGGGAGTGAAGTACCTGTACCCAGCAATGCAGCGCAGAAGCAGATCGACCAGGATACGCAGGAGCGGGCGCTTGAGCAGGCCAGGCTCGAGCGTGAGAAGCAGAACGCGGAGCGACTACGACAGGCGGAACTGATGGCGGACGCGCGGCGAGAAGCGGCGCGGCAGGAGCAGCTACGACAAGACGCGACACGCGCTGAGCAAGCGGCCAAAAGCGAAGCGGCGCGAATCGAGGCCGAACGTCAGGAGCTTGCCCGGCAAGAGGGTCTGCGTCGAGAGGCATTGCGACAAGAACGGGCAAGGCAGGACGAAAAGGCGCAGCAGGAGGTCGCTCGGCAGGAACTGGAACGGGCCGAGGCTGCGCGACTGGAAGCTGCACGCAGAGAAGCCGCACGACAAGAACAGACAAGGCAAGCGCAGCTTGAAGCAGCGCGCCAGACGCAGCTAGATGCCGCGCGACAAGACGCAGTAAAGCAAGAGGCAGCACGACGAGACGCAGCAAAGCAGGAGGCTGCTCAACAAGAACGGGCAAAACAAGAGCTAGCGCAGCGGGAACGGACTGAGCAGGAGGCGCAACGCGAGGAGCGGCTGCGCGCTATCGGGAAGCAACTCAACGAGGAAGCGGCCCAGCGCGACGCAGCGTTGAATCGCCCTTCACGCTCGCTGCAGCCCAACGTAAGCAGCCTTCGCCGCGGATGGCTCTTCGATCGCGCCGATCCGAACACCGATCTCGTCCTCTACGCGGAAGCCATGAGCCGGAAGATCGAGATGAATATGACGTTCGACATGGTTCGCGAAACGGTGAAACGGCCTCACGTCCCGCCGGTGGTAACGGTCGCAATCCGCGCAGACGGCTCAGTAGAGAAAGTGACTTTCGTGGTTTCGAGCGGTGTGCCCGCAATCGACGACGCGATACGAAAAGTCGTCGGCAGCCAGGCGCCCTATACCGCGTTCCCGCCCGCCTTGGCGCGTCAGTACGACGTGATTGAAATTCGTCGCACATGGGTATTCGACATGGCCATCCGGCTGCAGTGAAGACGACGACGTTGGCCGGCAGAGCGTCATCTATACGCCAAAACCAATATCGCCTCACACTAGGCTTGTTCGGCCAGAGGTGTTTGCCGAATCCCTTAGCAAGCGGCCGCAGGTTGGGTGGGACAAACGTGTCTGTTATTGACAAGACACCTTAGCTTGAGAGAAGCGCATCGCTGGGCCGTAATTCTTGACGTAAGTATGTGGATCGATACTTGTACTCGCGCGCTCGAGTCTTCATCGGTCTCTTCGTACTGAACTCTGACCGAGGCCGCGCTCCGACAAATAGTCAAGCATGATCG
The DNA here is from genome assembly GCA_965650445.1 of uncultured Oxalobacteraceae bacterium. Taxonomy (GTDB): domain Bacteria; phylum Pseudomonadota; class Gammaproteobacteria; order Burkholderiales; family Burkholderiaceae_D; genus Telluria_A. The sequence continues at coordinate 2,035 of CBFGOU010000014.1, forward strand.
TTGGCATCCAGATCTTTTAGGCAGTAAAACCACCAATTTTGTTCAATATCTTTTATACTACTTTGCGGAGATAACTGGATCGGCTGGGCGTCATGCAAGTTTGGGAATTTATAGATAGTGAACAAAATTATCTATCTTGGCTCGCCAATCATCCGAAGGGGTATGTACTAAACTCTCTAAGCCCACCCAGCGAGAAGTACCTGGTTTTACACACGACACAGTGCAAAGCTGTAAGCCAATCGAAGAAGACGGCGCATCCAGCGTGCTTTACAGGTAACGGTTACTTCAAAATTTGCGCAACCGAAGTCGCGCATCTTAAAAATTGGTGCGCGACGCATGGATTCGACGATTTTTCCTCTTATTGTCCGCATTGCCAACCGGTCGGCCCGTCTTATCCTAAACGTTTGAACTGGACTAGAGATGAGTTAATCCTCGCCTTAGACCTCTACTTCAAAGCTCCGGCGGCACATGGCGATGACAAGCATCCCGGTGTAGTAGAGCTAAGCGAACTGCTCCAAGATCTGCCGATCCATACCCAGGCAATGCGTCTCAAGAATTTTAGGAATCCCAACGGAGTCGGTTTAAAGCTAGTGAACTTCCAATCTTTGGATCCGGCCTATTCTGGAACCGGCATGCCGCAAGGGGCACAGAAAGACCGCGATATCTGGAATGAGTTCGCACACGATATCGATTTGCTGTCTGCAACTGCGCTCGCCATACGGGAACTCTACACAAGCTTTCAACCCAGCGATCTTGTATCGGTCGACGGGGACGATGGCGTTGCCGAAGGAGGAATTTTGGGCGCCGCGCATAGGCGCCACGAGCGCAACAGCAAGATAGTTCGAAAGAAAAAGCGAGCAGTTTTCGCATTACACATGGCTCTGAAATGTGAAATCTGCGATTTCGACTTCGCCGCCACCTATGGCGAACTTGGCAGCCAATTCGCAGAATGCCATCACACCAAACCAGTTTCAAAAATGCAGCTTGGTGACAAGACAAAGTTAGACGACCTAAGCATCGTCTGTGCAAACTGCCATAGGATGCTTCACCGTGGTCCTGAGCTGCTGAGCATCGCGGAACTAAAAAAGATATACGATAGCGAACGCGCGTCTCACGCCATAAAGAGCACGTTTATTGGCCCTTCTGCCTGATGACGCTTCAATTGGCTTACAGGGGGCTTGCCTACGATATGGTTGCCCAATAACCGCACTACTGTCGGCTACGCGAATCTGCCGAGTGCGCCAAACGCGGCGCCGGCGAGAGCGGGTGTAACCGCCGATTCGACATTGCCATTCGCCTGCAGTGATGACGAAGACGTTCGCTTAACGGAAATACTCATTCCGGTTTGCGCCGTCAAAAGCTTCCTGACTTCATGCAGCACTTCTTGAAGTGTTTTCCGGAACCGCACGGGCATGGATCATTACGCCCCAGTTTCTCCAGAAGTTCTTTATCGCCATGCACGAACCGGACGCCGCGTTTAACCTGCGTTTCGGATGGGAAGCCTTTCCTGCGCTTGCGGGTGATCTCGAAAGCACTGTTGTTGTTCGATGTCTTTGGTTTTCATGATAGTTCTCCCTTGCGATGTGCCGCCTGCGCGGCGAAAAGATGCTCGTGACGGGCCAGGCTACATGCCCAATCCGTATTTTTTCAATTCCTGTGAACCGAGTTGCCGTTTCGAGACCGCGTATTTGTCCGGCGTGCCATACAGATCACGATTGCTCGGCTGTGCCTTATGCGTTGGCAGATCCCCGTGCTCGCGCGATATCCACTCCTTGCGCACGACGTCCCAGCAGGCGTCATGAACGGCCTGCTTCGCCACCTTGCCTTCACTTTCACGGATCTCCACTCTGGCAATCGGCAGCACGTCGAGTATCACCTCGTACCAGTTACCATCGATGCAGCGAAGCTGCCGACGCTCGTCGATATCGCGACGGCCCGCGCGTTCCTGGTCGTACCGAGCCTGAAGTTCTTGCTGACGGCGCCTGCTCCATGGGACGTGATGGCGATTGCGCAACAGGATGCCGGTGCGCGGATGGACGAACAACCCGATATCCGCCTCCTCGATGAACGAGTTCTCGCGAGGCCACCTGGTTCTGCGGAAAAGCACCTTCCCACCATCAGGTGTTTCCACCCAATGGGTATCGACGGCAACGAAATCGTCGATGTGCTGGAGGATATGCCGCTTGACCGTATTGCGGGCATCGATGGTGGCCCGAATCTCGCTGTACACCTTGTCCCACGGACGGTTCACCTGCTTCTCCAGGTAACGCTGGAACGGAGCAAGGTTGTCGTTAAACCGCTTCCACCGCTTGGTGTATCCGCGCTTCATGCCGAGCTTGGCCGGCGCGTTTTCATCGTTGCGGAACTTGCGGCCGTCGCGGCTATAGCCATTGCTGTTGACCAGCCGTGGCCGCTCCACGATGACCTTGAACATGTCTTCACGCATGATCTTTTCCTTCTCGTTTTTGTTCAGTAACCAGCGAACGCAGTACCTGCTTTTCGGTGCGTCGCTGCTTGCGCCTGGCCTGATGCGCTCCGTGCGCGCCCGCGTTGAGCTGCCTGGCAACGACGGCATGCGGGTTACGCGGCTTCATTGGCTTGTTAGTCGATTTCATGTCTTATCCCTTGATGCAAATGACCTGGCGCAGCGTGTGCACGACCTCGACCAGATCCGATTGATGCTCCATGACCTTGTCGATGTCCTTGTACGCCGCCGGAATCTCGTCCACGACGCCGCCGTCCTTGCGGCATTCGACACCCTCGGTTTGCTGCGCCAGGTCGAATCGGTTGAACTGCCGCTTCGCTTCGCTGCGGCTCATGCGGCGGCCGGCGCCATGCGAGCATGAGCAGAACGACTCCGGATTGCCCTTGCCACGCACGATGTAGCTCTTGGCGCCCATGCTGCCCGGGATGATGCCGAGTTCGCCTTCGCGTGCCGAGATCGCCCCCTTGCGCGTGACGAACAACCGTTCGCCGCCGTGCGATTCGCGCGCCACGTAGTTGTGATGGCAGTTGATCGCTTCGCCATCAAACTTAAAGGCAGGCAAATGCTGAATCAGTACGTCGGCCACGCGGCGCATCATCTCGCGGCGGTTGATGAGCGCGTAATCCTGCGCCCACTCCACTGCTTCCACGTAGTCGTCGAACAGCGTCGATCCTTCGCTGAAATAGGACAGGTCCTTGTCCGGCAGATGAATTTTGTGACGCTGCATGTCCTTGCGCGCCGCCGAGATGAAGTAGCGGCCGATAACGTTGCCGATCCCGCGCGAACCGGAATGCAGCATGATCCAGACGCGCTGCGCTTCGTCGAGACAGATCTCGATGAAGTGATTGCCGCCGCCCAGCGTGCCAAGCTGGCAGATCCAGGTCTGCGCGAACTTGTGCTGCATCTTCATGATGCCGCCGTGTTTGGCGACGATGCGGTCGAGCCGGTCGTTGAGCGGCCGGCCCACACGCGCATGCGCCGAGCCGCGCACCTTGTCCCAGGCGTGCTGTTCGAAACCGGCCGGCACCGCGGCTTCGATCGCGCTACGCAAACGCGCCAGGTTGTCGGGCAACTGGCTTGCCGTCAGCGTTGTACGGACGGCGTTCATGCCGCAGCCAATGTCGACACCGACCGCCGCCGGAATGATGGCGGAACGCGTTGGAATGACGCTGCCGACGGTGGCGCCAACGCCGGCATGGACGTCGGGCATGGCGGCAACATGAGGATGGACGATCGGCAGCCTCGCGATGTTCAGCAGTTGCTGGAGCGCAGAGTGATCGATCTCGTCCGTGTAGATGTGCACCGGGACGCGTCCCTTGTGCAGTGTTTGTACGATGGGCATAACTTTTCCAATGGAAGTTCGTTATGCCGGCGTTCTTGATTCGAAAGACTGACGTCTTCCGGAAAACAAAAACCCCGGCGAGTTTCCTCACCGGGGTCCTGAAGGGAACGACCGGCTCGGGGCGGCATGGTTGCCGAGCCCCGAGCAGCACTGCGCGGGGCTATCTGTGTTGCGAGTGGTTGATAGCCGTACGTGGCATGCCCGTCCCTTTCTTTAAAAATTGGTTGATCAAAATCGATGAGGTGCGATTCTGCGCGAGTCGATATAACGTTGTCAAACGATTTATGTTGGCATGCGATGAAACTGTTGTATCGAGCGCATGCCGTGTCGTCAGCATTTGCTCACCACGCAAGTCTGAACACCATCGCGCTCGCCAAACTGTACCCGCACCGGCAGGAAGCGCTCAATGACGTCGGCATTCGTCTTCGCATGCATCGATACCGACTCGGTCGTGAAGCCGCCATTGCCCGCCAGTGCCAACGGCAGCATCAGCTGGTCGGCCAGGTATTCACCGACCGCCGCGTTCGATGCAATGTAGCGGCGCGTGTCCTGCAACGCCTGCCGCGCTACCGCTTCCGCGCGTACCGATTTCTCGCCGAACGCCGTGACCACCTCGGTCACATGCTCATACTCGAGCGTGACCAGCAACGCGTTGCCCGGCCCCTGCTCGCCGGGCAATCCACGGATCAACAGCTGAGGCTCGCCCCACCCCATCCCGGTGCCGATACATTCGAGTTCGCGCTTGGCAACGCTGGCCGGCACGCCGGCGATGAAGCTTTCCGCATAGGCAGCAGTCCGTTCGCCGCGCGCCATCCATTCGAAAGGCCGCAACTGCTTGCACGGTGCGATGTTTGCGACCACTTCGCCGCCGCCGGCCGGGTAGAACCCGAACCGGTCGATGCGGATATCGATCGCTACGCCCATATCGGCCATTGCACGGCAATAGGCGCGCTGCAGGAATTGCACAGGCGGCGCCATCGGGTTATGCGTGCCGCCGCTGACCTTGACGGTCGACGGCGTGTCGGCGAACAGCAAGGCCGGCATCAAGGTCTGCAATACCAGCGTGCAGCTGCCCGCCGTGCCGATGGCGAACTTGTAATCGCCGCCCTTGATGGCCTTCGGCGCGAAGGCCAATGCCTGCGATCCGACCGCTGCGCCCGCCACCTCCGCATCGCATACCTGAGCGGCCGCTTGCACGGCAACCAGGTGCTGACGCATCAGCCCGGGCTTGGCCCGCTTGACGCGAATGTTCTGTATGCGGAAAGGCCGGCCGGTGATCATCGACAGCGTCAAGGCCGTGCGAAGGATCTGGCCGCCGCCTTCACCCATCGATCCATCCAGTTCAATCATGTCTTCTTGTTCTTTCTTTTTGTTATCGGACTGCCTTAGCCCTTCACACACACCACCTGCTTCAAGGTATGCACGACTTCAACCAGGTCGCGCTGCGCTTCCATCACCGCATCGATATCCTTGTACGCCATCGGAATCTCGTCGATCACGTCGGCATCCTTGCGGCATTCGACGCCTTCGGTCGCCTTGACCTGGTCGTCGATGGTGAAGCGGCGCTTGGCCTCGGTGCGGCTCATGGTACGCCCGGCACCGTGGCTGCAGCTGTTGAAGCTTTCCGGGTTTCCCTTGCCGCGCACGATGAAGCTCTTCGCCCCCATCGAGCCCGGAATGATACCGAGTTCGCCGGCGCGGGCCGACACCGCGCCCTTGCGCGTGACCAGTACATCCTTGCCGAAGTGGTGCTCCTTCTGCACGTAGTTGTGGTGGCAGTTCACCGCTTCCACATGCGTCTCGAAGGGCTTGGTGATTACCGTCCGTACTGCCGCGATCAGGTTCTGCATCATCACTTCGCGGTTCATCCGTGCGAACTTCTGTGCCCAGCTGACCGCTTCGACATAATCGTCGTAATGCTTCGTGCCTTCCGGCAGGTATGCGAGATCCTGATCGGGCAGGTTGATGAAGTGCGTACGCATATCCTGCTTGGCCAGCTCGATGAAGTACGAGCCGATCGCGTTACCCACACCGCGCGAACCCGAATGCAGCATGAACCATACCGACCCGGCCTCATCCAGGCAGATCTCGATGAAGTGGTTACCGGTACCCAGCGTTCCCAAATGCTTGTAGTTGTTGGTGTTCTTCAGCTTCGGCGTCTTCTGGCAGATGACGTCGAAGGCGTCCTTGAGCTGCAGCCAGGCTTCGTCAACCGGCTTCGGCGGCGTTTCCCACGAACCCTTGTCTCGGCCCCTGAAGCCGCGGGTCTTGGGCGACATGCCGTGCGGTACCGATTTCTCGATCGCGCTGCGCAAGGGGCCCAGATTATCCGGCAAGTCGTTTGCGCTCAGCGTGGTCTTGGCCGCCATCATCCCGCAGCCGATATCGACACCGACGGCAGCGGGAATGACGGCGCCCAGCGTCGGAATCACGCTACCGATCGTCGAACCCTTTCCCAGGTGGACGTCCGGCATCACCGCGATGTGCTTGTAGATGAAGGGCATCATCGCGGTGTTGGTCAGCTGGCGCCTGGCATCGACCTCGACAGGCACACCCTTCGTCCACATCTTGACCGGACGTCCGCCTTCGATATTCAGCACATCGTATTCTTCGTGTTTCATGATCATTTCTTCGTTTCTATAAATAAGTCGATGACAAGTGGCGATGAAATGTCGACTGAGCTACCGGCTTGCACCGGCCCGGGATTGAACCGGGGACCTCCGGAGTGGACTCCGGCGCTCTATCCATGTAATTCCATCTGCATTCATCAAAAAGGTTACTGGCGACACGCGGCATTCGCCGCACCGTTTCCGGCACTCGTGTCACCCGTGCTACGTTGCCCCGACAAGAATCGACAGGACATTCTGCCAGACCTGCTCGGCCTGACAGGCCGGATTCGAACCGGCTTTACCAGATGTAGTCCTGCCCGCATTCGGGGAAACCGTTACTTGAGCCGCTGCACGACAAGCGTTCGATGTGACGAGACATACTGACAATGTAGTCACACCGGCATTCGTACCCCGCTCAAAATCTGCTCTTCCTACCCTGATTACCCAGCCCATAACTGTCTCCTAAATCTGAATCGACTGGATTTCTCCAACCCAGTGCGCCGCACTCAACTGGCCAGCCGCGAATGCCGCGATGATGTTGAACACGTCATCCGAAAAGCCACCGATGTTCAGCACGTCGTGGCATTCCGCCGCCTGGGTCGTGCCATACGGCGCAATGTCGATGCACACCAGCTTCGCGTTCCGGTTGCGCTTCTTGAACACTTTCCATTCGCGCATGGTCGCTGTGGCTCCATGGCGCGTCGCATCGACCCACGACTGGTTATCCGACACGAACACGACCAGGTCGGCGTGTGCCTTCTTTTTGTTCAACATGGCCAGCGGCGCGCTGCAGTTCGTGCCACCGCCACCGATCGATGCCAGCTTCTGCGCGTTGGTCATGACCGTGTCGCGCGGATTAAGGTTGATCTCCACCACGGCGTTCTCGAACGGCAGGACGGTCGTGGCCGCATTCTTGCGCAACATCGCCGCAGCCACCAGCGCTGCAACGTCGATGCAACGCACCGCCGTCGACGCGGAACCGCGGTAACCCGTCACCGGCGAACCCATCGATCCCGACACGTCCGGGCAAACGACGACCCTGCCTTCGATCTGCGGCACGTTGGCCAGCGCGATTTCCAACGCGTCCTGCAAGGCTTCGCGGATCGCCAGCGGCACATCCTGCGTTGCCGAACGATAGGCCGACATCAACTGGTACGGAAATACCTTGGCCTTCGCAATCGCATTCGCATCGCACAGCTTGGCGGCAATCGCCTCGACCATGCCGGGCAAGGCGTACACGCCATGCCGCGCAAACGTGTTCAGGTTCATGCGCACCATCTGCCAGCCGCCTTGCCGCGCAATCTGCGCCCAGGCCTCGGCGGACAGATCCAGCGCGGTCAGCATCTGGAACGGCACCTCCGGCAGCGGCTGCGACCGATCCCGCTGGTAGGCCTCAAAGGCTTTCACAATCGGCGGCAGCGCATCAGCGTTATGTGGCTTGCCGATCAACCAGGCGAAGAAGGCTTCGCGCCATACTTGCGCTGGCTTCGGGTGCACCATCTTCACGACATCGGCCAGCGAGGGCGCCTTGCCGACGGCAGCCAGCAGCGCTTTTTCCGACGCCGTGTTCAGCCACTTCTGCACCAGCTTTTTCGGACGCGTGCCGAGCGATTTGCGGCCGGCGGCACCGGAGCGGACGATCTGCACGAAGTTACGCAGCATCTTGCCGCTGTCGATCACGCGATCGAACACCGGCGTCAATTCGGCCGCGCCCCTGGCGGCCAGGATGGCGGCCAGCAAGGCCGGCATGTCCTTCATGTAGCCGCGCTCGCGGCAGTAGATCGCTGTCTGGGCGATGAAGCGGGCATCGACTTCCTTGGCCAATTCCAGCACGGTATCGAGGTGCGTTTCCGCATTCGCATAGTACGTATCGTTCAGGCAGCCGGTCGCGGCGTATTGCGCCAGCCGATGCTGCGGCGACAGTTGATAAGCGGCCGCCTGTTCGACATTGACCGCATTCGCGGTCGGCAGGAGTTTCCCCTTCAGGCTTTGGAACAAGCTGGCGTTGGCCATTTTTATTTCCTCATTTTTTTTGGTTTGTGCCTTCCTTATTGCAAGGGGTGTGCCAGCGGCGGGGAACGAAGGTCTTCCGCCATCTAAGTAGTTGTTTTGTAAGAAGACGCTTCGCCAGGCAGGCGACTTCGAGGAAAAGGGGGCGCTCTTCATTTCGTGATAAATTATCCGTTTATATAAACGTTTATCCAAAATAATGAAGAGCAAACGCATCGTCGTGATCGGTTTCATCGGCACCCAGCTCGACGGCGGCAAGGGCAGCGTGCGCTGGGAGAAGTGGCGGCCAACCGTTGCGCTCACCCAGCACGAAGATGTGGTGGTCGAGCGGGTCGAGTTGTTGTTCAACGGCCGCCATGGCGAACTGACCGAGCTGATCACGCGCGATATCGCATCGGTATCCCCGGAAACCAAAGTCGTCGCGCACCGCATGCAGATAAACGACCCGTGGGACTTCGAGGAGGTGTACGGCAGTCTGTTCGATTTCGCCAAGGGCTATCCCTTCGATCCGGATAACGAGGAATACTGGATCCACATCACGACCGGCACGCACGTCGTGCAGATCTGCATGTTCCTGATGACCGAGGCGCGCTATTTCCCCGGGCGCCTCTTGCAGGCCTCGCCACCGCGCCGCCAGACGATCGGCGACCCTGGCAGCTACACGTTGATCGATCTGGACTTGTCGAAGTATGACCAGATCGCGCAGCGCTTTTCGCGCGAGCAGCAGGAAGGCGTCGCGTTCCTGAAGTCGGGCATCGCCACGCGCAACGCGCGCTTCAACGCGATGATCGACGAACTCGAGCGCGTGGCGATCAAGTCGAAAGCGCCGATACTGCTGATGGGGCCGACCGGCGCCGGCAAGTCATTTCTCGCGCGCCGCGTGTATGAGCTGAAGAAAGCGCGCCACCAGCTCGACGGCAAGTTCGTGGAGATCAACTGTGCGACACTCCATGGCGACGGTGCCGGGTCGACCTTGTTCGGCCATATCAAGGGCGCGTTCACCGGCGCCGCGTCCGATCGTCCGGGACTGCTGCGCACGGCGCACAAGGGCTTGCTGTTCCTTGACGAGATCGGCGAGCTGGGCCTGGACGAACAGGCGATGCTGCTCAAGGCGGTCGAAGAGAAGCGCTTCCTGCCGGTCGGCAGCGACCATGAAGTACAGAGCCACTTCCAGCTCATTGCCGGCACCAATCGTGACCTGTCGAAGGAAGTCGTGGCGGGCCGCTTTCGCGAAGACCTGTATGCACGGATCAATCTGTGGACTTACGAGTTGCCGGGCCTGGTGGACCGCTCCGAGGATATCGAGCCGAACATCGATTACCTGCTCGCGCAGTTCGGCGCCGAGAACGGCGAGATGGTGCGGTTCAACAAGGAGGCGCGCGAGCGTTACATGCGATTCGCCATGTCGCCCGAGGCACGTTGGGTCGGTAACTTCCGCGACCTGTCTGCGTCGGTGCTGCGCATGGCGACGCTGGCCGAAGCCGGGCGCATCACCGATACGATCGTCCAGGACGAGTTCGGGCGCTTGCGGCGCCTGTGGCATCACTACACCGAGGGAAATGCCGGTGCGGGCGATGTCGATCTCGACGCCGTGCTTGGGCGGGAGGCGGTCGAGCAGCTCGACTTGTTCGACGCGATGCAATTGAAGGCGGTCATCGGGATCTGCCGGCAATCAAAATCGATGTCGGACGCGGGACGCAAACTGTTCGCGATGTCTCGCGAGGCGAAGGCGCGGCCTAATGATGCCGACCGGTTGAAGAAATATCTGGCGAAGTTCGGTTTAGCCTGGGAAGCTGTCAGCTTGTTACAATAATCCCAAGTTCACATGCGTGAAATGCCTTACGAATCGACTCACCAGCCGTGAAAAAAACCTCACACTATCGCAATCCTGACGCGATCCTTGTCTGGCTCCAGTCTGGCCCTGGACTGCCTGAATTGCGTGAACGCTTTCCCCAAGAGTGGGAAGAAGTCTCGGCGGAAGTGACCGATGTCATCCGATCAGGACGTCCTGAACAATTGAAGGCGATGACTGATGCGCTAAATCGTGCGGAGGTACTCGCGCCCTCGAAGAACGGCGTTGCATCGAAAGCCGGTCGTGAAGCACTGGTCTCCAAGGCCATTCGCGGCCGCATGCTCGCCGAGTACGTTAAAACGCAGAGCCTGGCTGTTGCCGCCGGTAAGACTGGACGATTCAAACTCGGCCTGTGGAGCGGTTTCTTAGCCCAAAAATTGCTGTTCGCCCGGGATTTTGAGCGCCGCCCGGTATCACGGCGCCTGTTTCGCCTGGTGTGGCCATTCGTGTGGCAGCGCCGTCTCGTCATGCCCTTGGTTCAACAGCGCGGCATTTACTGTTTCTACTCAAAGGAACTCGTGGCGGCACTCGCCTCGCTCATCGGCGAAAACGTATGCCTGGAAGTGGCGGCGGGGGATGGAACGCTTTCGCGCTTCCTTCGCGAGGGCGGTGTGAATGTCATCGCAACCGATAACCGCAGCTGGTCTCATGCGATCGACTACCCGGAGGATGTGCTTGCCTGCGATGCAGTCCAATCTCTGGCACGATTCAGTCCAGGTGTAGTGCTGTGTTCGTGGCCTCCTCCGAATAATGGCTTCGAACGCGCGATTTTCGCCACGCCAAGCGTCAATACCTATATTGTCATTGGAAGCAAGATGCGTTCAGCGTTTGGAAACTGGGGGGCCTATGCGGACCAGAATAAATTCGAGATGAGTGAGGAACCTGGCCTTGCGGAACTCGTGCTCCCGCCGGAGCTGGAGTCAGCCGTTTACGTGTTTCGGCGGCGATCCTGAACTGACAGGAACTGCGACAACACCTTCGTGAACAATTCCGGTTCGAAATAGCCCTGCTGCCTTGGTTTGACCATGTGCGCATGAACTCGCGTCGTTCCATGTCCCGTCCCCAAACAAAAAACGCACTTCAGGCCGTGAGGCGCGAAGTGCAAAGAACAACAGGAAGCTGGATTGTTTTAGAGTTCGTCGGCGTATCGCTGTCTGGCCTGGCCTGCCGCAGAATCGGGTCCCCGCATGTGCGAGCACAAGGCGATCAGAGCGGCGGCGAACACACGGGTTCGTTTTGTTGGGTGCATTGTCTTTGTCTCCTCAAGCCACCGCGATCGAGGCGGTGGTCTTTACAACTGCAGTCGGTCTCGCCCCGGGCCCGAGCGATACATCTTTTTTCTTGTTATCGATAACAATACCGAACATTAACATCCCTTTTCGGCGTCGTCAACAGTGTTGGAAACATCAGATTGGTGAATGTGTGCGGCCGTGCGGATCAGTTAAGATCGTCGCCTAGCGAATTCTTTCTTTCACCAGCCGACAATGACCTACGACCTCGTGATTTTCGACTTCGATGGCACGCTGGCCGATTCGTTTCCGTTTTTTGTCAGCGTCTTCAACACCATCGCCGACCGCCACCGCTTCCGCCGGGTCGACACGGCGCACGTCGATCACCTGCGCCATCTTAGCGCGCGCGAGATGATGCGGCATGTCGGCATGCCGGCGTGGAAGCTGCCCATGGTATCCAAAACGTTTATCGCGATGATGAAGGAAAACGGCGCAACCGTTCCGATATTCGACGGCATCGACGCTGCGCTGCGCGCCATCGCCGCGCATGGCGCGCAGCTGGCGATCGTCTCGTCGAACTCCGAACATAATGTGCGCCATGTGCTGGGCGCGGAACTGTCCGCCCTGATCGGCCGCTTCGAATGCGGCATGTCGATCTTCGGTAAGGCCGCGCGCCTGAAACAGGTGATCAGGGAGAGCGGCGCCAGTGCCGCAAAGGCCGTGTTTATCGGCGATCAGGATACCGACGCCAAGGCTGCCATGAAATGTGGAATCGCCTTCGGTGCCGTCAGCTGGGGCTATGCGCCGGTCGAGATACTGCGGCACCATGGCCCGGTCGTCGAATTCGACACCCCGGCCTGCATGGCGCAATACCTCACCAGCTGAACCGGTCTCACTTCGCGGCGGTTCGATACCGCTGCGAAAGCGTCGTTTCCCCTTGTCCACTGTGCCGTTCGGCATCGGCGCGGCGTCCGTTTTGAGCGAGTTTGGTTTCATGTCGAAGTTTGATCGAATCGACATCCAAGGGCCGCTCCATCGCTCAAACTGATTTCAACGGCGGAGTAGCAAATTGGGAATGCACCAGTCTGCAACACTGGGGAAGTTGGTTCGATTCCAACATCCGCCTCCATCTTTCGCACACCCGTTCAGGGCACGCAAGGGTTCGTCAATGAAATCATTTATATCGTTTTCATTCGCGCTGGCCATGTGCGTGCTGAGCGCACTGGCGCATGCCGCGCCACCGGCAGCCGCGGGCTATGACTTCTACGTGTCGCCGGACGGCTCGGACGCCAATCCCGGCACGGCCACGCTGCCTTTCCAGACCATCCTGCGCGCCTCGCGCAATGCCTTGCCCGGGACCACCATCCACGTAGCGCCGGGAAATTACACCGGTGGCTTCAAGACCACCATGAGCGGCACGCCGACCCAGCGCATCACCTATTTGTCGGTAAACAAATGGGGCGCCCGCATCGTGCCGCCGATGCATTCGGTCACCGAAACGGCCTGGGATAACCGCGGCAGCTATGTCGACATCGTCGGCTTCACGGTGGACGGCAGCGCAGTACAGCGCGGAATGAAATGGACGCGCGGAATCTACATCGGCGGCTCGCACAATCTGGTGCGCGACAACCACCTGCACCACCTCGCGCGCCAGACTCCGTGCGCCAGCTCGGGCGGCGCGGGCATCGCCGTGGACAGCTACTACCGCGGCATCCGCAACCAGGTCATCGGCAATACGGTCAACGACATCGGCCCGTCCGGCTGCCGCTTCGTGCAGGGCATCTACATCAGCACCAGCGGCGTGGTGCAGAACAATGTGGTGTACGGCATCGGCGGCGCGGCCATCCAGATGTGGCATGACGCGAACAATGTCGTTGTCAGCAACAACACCGTGTCGGCCTCGGGCATCGGCATCCTGGTCGGCGGTGGCGACTTCTATCACACCACGGGGCCGAACGATTACACCAGCGTGCACAACAACATCGTCTTCGACAACCAGGTCGGCGTTTCCGAGCAGGGCGAGACCGGCGTCCACAACAGCTACCGCAACAACCTGGTCTACCAGAATGCCACTGCCGACTGGCAGTTGCGCAATGGCCTGGCCCACGTCGCGACGGTGGCGCAGGCGCCGCAGTTTGTTCGCTATGGCAAGCGCGGCAATCCTGATTTCAGGTTGCTGCGGAGCTCGCCTGCAATCGGCAACGCGACGCGCGACCTGGGCGCCGTCGACGACATTGCCGGCAAGCTGCGCCCGACCGCATCGCCCCCCGACATCGGCGCCTACCAGCATTAAGAGGCTGTTTCAATTTCAAGTACGCAACAGCGCTTCAGGCAAACTCGATCGTCGGTAGAATCGGTGCATCTGTTAGCACTGAAACAATACACGATGACGACGATTCACTGGTTCATCCTGATCGGCTGCCTGATGCTGGCACGCGGACTGGCCGCGACCACGCTGTCGCGCCTGCCCGTGACGTCGGCCATCGTGTACCTGGTGGTTGGGCTCCTGCTCGGGCCGGCCGCCTTCAATATCTTCTCGTTCGACCCGATCGACGAATCGCAGCTGCTCGAAACGCTGACCGAGATCGCCGTGCTGATCTCGCTGTTTTCGGCCGGCGTCAAGATGCCGGTGCCGATCACCCGCAAGCGCTGGGGGCCGGCGGTACGCCTGGCATGGGTGTCGATGACCTTGTCGGTGTTGCTGGTGGCCCTGTTTACCACCTGGCTGCTCGACCTGCCGCTCGGCGCCGGCATCCTGCTCGGCGCCATCCTCGCCCCCACCGATCCGGTGCTGGCCACCGACGTGCAGGTGCGCCATCCGGACGACCGCGACCAGTTGCGCTTTACCCTCACCTGCGAGGCGGGCATGAACGACGGCTCGGCCTTCCCTTTCGTGATGCTCGGCCTCGGCCTGCTCGGCCTGCACGACCTGGGCGATACCGGGTGGCGCTGGCTGGCCATCGATGTCCTTTGGGCCACGCTGGCGGCGGTCGTCATCGGCATGGCCGGCGGCGCCATGCTCGGGCGCCTGGGCTGGATGCTGCGCGGGCGCGACCCCAAGCACGAGGTGCTCGACGACTTGGTCGGCCTGGGCCTGATCGCCGTGGTGTACGGCGTCAGCGTGCTGTGCTCGGCCTGGGGCTTCCTGGCCGTGTTCTTCGCCGGCGTGGCGCTGCGCCAGACCGAACTGGTGCTCTCGGGCGCGCACAAGGACCGGCAAGGGCTGCTGGTGCCCGAGCCTGGCGGCGATGCCGCCAAGGCCGAGACGCCCGGCAATGGCGTGCCGCTGACCGTCAGCGCCGAGTCGCTGGTATTCAAGGAACACCTGGAACGCCTGTCCGAACTGACCCTGGTGCTGCTGCTGGGCGGGATGGTCATGGTGCACGAATGGGACTGGGGCAACGCGGTCACGGCGGTATTCGTGTTCGCCGTGGCGCGCCCGCTCAGCGTCATGGCCGGCCTGCTCGGCTCCACTGCCCCGCTGCGCGTGCGCTGCATCACCGGCTGGTTCGGTGTGCGCGGTATCGGATCGCTCTACTACCTGATGTACGCCATCAACCACGGCCTGCCCTACATCCTCGCGCGCGACCTGATCCAGACCACCATCGTGGTGATCATGCTCTCGATCCTGGTGCACGGCGTCAGCGTCAAGCCGCTGCTGGACCGTTTCTGGCCGCTTCCGCCAACCAACGATCCC
This sequence comes from uncultured Oxalobacteraceae bacterium, assembly GCA_965650445.1. Taxonomy (GTDB): domain Bacteria; phylum Pseudomonadota; class Gammaproteobacteria; order Burkholderiales; family Burkholderiaceae_D; genus Telluria_A. Next base: position 17,259 of record CBFGOU010000014.1, read on the forward strand.
TGATCCTTTATACTGCCGTTGATTGTTTATCTTCCCGGGACCCACATGCGCAGGACATTGATCCTTCTGACTCCATTGCTGCTGGCCGGCTGCATCCAGGATTCGACCAGCTACACCATCAATGACAGCCGCCAGGTGCTGACGCTGCGCGCCCAGCAGGAGTACTTCTGGGACGACAGCGTGACGCTGACCCTGATCGCGGCCCGCATGCCGGACTGCCAGCGCCAGTTCAAGCTGGCCAAGGTCCCGGCCGACGAGCTGACAGTGGAGCTGTTCGCCGCCGACGAGAATGTGTACAACCTGCGCGCCGGCGCCGAGGTCTGGCAGGTCGAGACCACCGGCTGCACCGAAGCGGCCAAGCCCGATCCCAAGGCGCTCGGCCAGCCGCTCGGCAGCTTCCATCTCGACGAGCAGGGCAAGCTGGTATTCGAGCCCGCCGCAGCCCAGCCGGCCGCGCGCTAACGCTGACGCAGTACCTGCAGGCGCTCGACCGCGCGGCTCAGTTCCAGCTCGCGCAAGGCCGCTTCCAGCACGCTGGCCTGATGCGGCGGCGCCTCGCTCCACTGGCTGAAGTACTCGTGCACGGGGCGCCACGGCGGGAACTGCGCCGGCATGGCACGCCAGGCCACGCCACTGTTGAGAAAATACAGGACCGCGTTGAAGACATCGTAGAGGTCGTGTTTGCGGGGCCGGGTGCGCCGGCGCACGCCTTCGAGCATGCTGCGCACCCGCTCGAACTGCTCGCGCGTGACGGCATTCGGGTAAGTCGACCGTTCCATCGTATTCCAATCAAAAGCGTGAAATAACCTTTTGATGCGCGGATCTGGAACAGGTTCCTGTTGTCGCGTTACTGGCACTGAATTGCCACAAATATATAGAGGCATTGACATCGAAAACCTCAAAATGTGCGGAGCGGCCGAGTTATTCTTTTGCGCCGTCTGGCGTATCCTGAACACTTTCGATAGACGGGAGAAACACCATGTTCGGCAGCACAGTTCTGGAAGTAGCGGTCGGCTTGACGTTTTGCTATGCCACCGTGGCGCTGATCGTCAGCACCGTGCAGGAAGCGCTGGCCTCGGCGCTGCGCATGCGCGCACGCACGCTGGTTGACGGGATCAGAAGCATGCTCAACGATTCTTCCTTCACCGGGCTGGCGCGCGCGGTGTACGACCACGCGCTGGTCAATCCGCACGACGCAGCGCCCGCACGGGCAGGTGCGCTGGCCGGCAAGCCGGCGTATATCGAACCGCGCCATTTCGCCATCGCGCTGATGGAAGCGATCCAGAGCATTCCGGGCGACTTTGCCCAGCTCGGGCGCGATATCGACGCAATCGAGAATGAAGCGGTCAAGCGCGCCTTGCAGGGCTTTTACCAGCGCGCCGCCGGCGACGCCACCCGGTTCGAAGCGGCCATCGCCGCCTGGTTCGATAGCGCCATGGAGCGCGTGTCGGGCGCCTACAAGCGCCGCGCGATGATGATCAGCCTGCTGCTGTCGATGCTGCTGGCGGTGCTGTTCAACATCGACAGCATTCACCTGTTCCGCGCGCTGTGGCAGCACCCGGCGCTGGCCGCGCACCTGAGCGCCGTGCCCGTGGCGGCCGACCCGCGCGCCATCGACGCGCTCATGACCTTGCCGATCGGCTGGCAAAGCTTTCCGCCGGTGCTGGACCAGCGCTTCGCGCTCAGCGTGGCCGGCTGGCTGCTGACCGCGTCCACGGCGCTGTTCGGCGCACCGTTCTGGTTCGACCTGATGAAACGCACCGTGCAGATTCGCGGCACCGAGCCCAAGCCCTAACGCTTGGGCCGGTAGGCGTCCACCAGCGCGGTCGATATCGACACCCGGCTGGACGGTTCGGGCCACTCGTCGTCCGGGCCGAACCAGCGCGCTTCGGCGATCTCGCCCGGATCGGTGCGGATCTCGCCGTCCAGATAATCGGCGGTGAAGGCGATCATCAGCGAGTGCGGGAACGGCCAGGTCTGGCTGCCGAAGTAGCGCAGATTGTGCACGCGCAGGCCGACTTCCTCGAACACTTCGCGGTGCACCGCTTCCTCGATGGTTTCGCCGGCTTCCAGAAAGCCCGCCAGCGGCGTGAAGCGCGTGGTGGCGTAGTTCACGTGCGAGGCCAGCAGGGCATGATCGCCCTTGCGGATCAGGACCATCATGGCCGGCGAAATGCGCGGATAGGCCATGAAGCCGCAGGAATGGCACTTGAAGCAGCGCTCGCCGACCAGCGGCGCGGTACTGCCGCCGCAGACGCCGCAGAAGCGGTGGGTACGCGCCCATTCGGCGATCTGGGCCGCGCGCGCGGCCACCCCGACCAGCGCTTCGTCCATGGTCGGCAGCAGCGCGCGCAGGCTGGTGAACACGAAGCCGGGCGGCGCGGCGTCCTCGCCATCGGCCCAGGCAGTCTGGCAGTAGCGCCCATCGAGCAGGCCGACCGGATGCAGGCGCGCCGGATCGATCGCGTGCAGCCCCTCCTGCCCGTGCGGCAGCGTGCCATCCTCGCGGTGCAGCAGGCGGCCCGCGTGGAAGATGTAGTTGATGGGATCGGGGTGGGCCTGCGGCGTCAGCAGCGGCACGAAGCTCGTCGGTGTTTTCAGCATCCGCCGATGATACCGCTTTTGACCGGGTTCGTCCGGCAGCCTGGAGGCGGCCTCTTAGTCCTTGACGGCGAGCCAGCCCTGCTGCGGCAGCAGGCTGCGGCGTTCCGGCTCGAACGGCGAGGCGGCGGCGCCATCCTCGCCCGGCGGACGGTAGCGCGCGATCTCCTGCGCGAGGACGGTGGTGGCCGCGGCCAGGGTGGGGCCGGGCGGCGCGGCCGCCAGCGCCACGGCGGGATTGCCGCTGCCACCGGTGCCGGCATTGAATTCGGCCAGCGCCTGCGACAGCGCGCCGGTGCGCTCGCTGAGCGACGCTTCGCGGTTGATCACGAACCACACGTCTTCCACCGCGCGCGTGCCGCCGTCCTGCGTCGTGTACGTGCCTTCCAGCCCGACCCAGTTGCCGCCATTCTTGCGGTTCACCGCGCTGCCGGCCACGCCGATCGCGGCCACGCCGGCCTGCGCCAGCGTTTGCAGCTCGCCGGACTGGCTGACGCCGTCCGTATTGGCGTCCACCCACACGCGCAGCTGGCCGTATGCGGCATCGGCACTGTCGATGCGGCCGTCGGCGTTGGCGTCGAGCGCGGCCAGCGCGCCAAAGCCATCCGGTGCCGCGCTGCCATCCGGCAGGCGGGTGGCGGTGCCGAACAGTTCGGCGCCATTGTCGATCGTGCCATTGCCGTTGCGGTCGAGCGCCAGCAAGCCATCCGCGGGGCCAACCCAGCCGGTTTGCACCGGCTTGCCATCGGCCCTCAGATCGAAGGCGACGCCGGCTTTGTACGATACAGTGTTCACGCCATTGCCGTCGAGGTCGAGCACCAGCGGGCTGGCGGCGGGAAGCACCGCCAGCTGCTCGGCTGTCAGCGCGGCGTGCTGGTCTTCGGTGAGCGCGTCGACCTGTGTCATCAGCATGGCTTTCACGTCAGCCACCGGCAGCGCCGCAATCTGCTCCACCGTCAGCGCGGCGACCTGGCTGGCCTTGAGCGCGCGGAACTGCATCGACGTCAGCGCCGCGACCTGCGTGGTCGTCAGGGCCAAGAGCTGGTCGCCGGTCAGGGCGGCGATCTGGGTGGAACGCAGCACCATCAGGTCTTCCGCTTCGATGGCCTGGATCTGGTCGGCGCTGAACACCCCGATCACGCCTGTGCTCAGGGCCAGGATCTGGCGCGTGCTCAGGCTGGAGATTTGCGCCGTGGTCAAGCCGCCGGCCTGCTTGTAGCTCAGGCCCGCCAGCTGCGTCGGGGTCAGCTCGTCCAGCATCGGCACCGCCAGGTCGTACAGCTGGGCGGTGGTGAGCGCACCCAGTTGCCGGCTGTCGAGCATGCTGACCGTGCCGAGCGCGCTGATCTGGCTGCTCGACAGGGCGCGCAGCTGGGTGGTGCTGAGCGCATGCACGACCCGCGTGGAGAGGGCGCCGAACTGGCTGGTCGTCAGCGCGCCGATCTGTTCCAGGGTAAGGCCGGCGACCTGCCCGGTTTTCAGCGCGCCCAGCTGCGCGCCGTCGAGCACGCCCAGCTGATCGGTCGTCAGCACCGCCATCTGCGCCGAGCTGAAACCGCCCAGGCCGCTGAACGCCGCCACCTGCGCGGTGGTCAAGGTGCCCAGCGCGGCGGTATTGAGGCCCGCCAGGGCGATCGTACTCAGTTGCGCGATCTGATCGCTGCTCTCACCAACCAGCCGTGCTTTTTCTGGCTAAAC
>CBFGOU010000015.1:0-20567 GCA_965650445.1 uncultured Oxalobacteraceae bacterium
ACAGGGGACATTTCTACTTTGGAGAACAGGGGACATTTCTATTTAGCGTTGACAGCGCCTCGCAATTTTTCCTGTACCTGTCGAAGTATCTCGGCAGCTGGATTGCCGCTCAGACAATCCAATACGATCCGGTCCGGCATCGAGCGCAGCCAGGTTAATTGGCGTTTCGCTAACTGGCGCGTGGCGATGATGCCGGTCTCGCGCAGGGCGGCGCGGTCGATGCTGCCGTCGAGGTAGTCCCACGCTTGGCGATAGCCCACGCAGCGCATCGACGGCAGCACAGGATTAAGGTCGCCACGGGCGCGCAGGCGCGCCACCTCGGCCACGATGCCGCTGTCGTCGCTGGTGCCCAGCATCTGGTCGAAGCGGGTGGCGATGCGCGCGTGCAGCACGCTGCGGTCGGACGGTTCCAGTGCAAACGACATCAGCTCGAACGGCAGCTCTACCTTTTCGCGCCTGGCCAGCAGCTCAGACATCGGTTTGCCCGACAGCGCGATGATCTCCAGCGCGCGGTTAATGCGCTGGGCGTCGTTGGGCGCGAGCCGCTCGGCGGTGACCGGGTCGAGCGCGCGCAGCTTGGTGTGCATGCCCGGCCAGCCGATGCGCGCGGCTTCGGCTTCGATCTCGGCACGCAGCGCTGCGTCCGCCGTGGGCAGGTCGTCCAGCCCGTCGGCGAGGCCCTTAAAGTACATCATGGTTCCGCCGACCAGCAGCGGCAGTTTGCCGCGCGCGCTGATCTCGGCCACCAGCCGCAGCGTATCGTTGCGAAACTGGGCGACCGAGTAGGCCTCGGTCGGTTCGATGATGTCGATGAGGTGGTGCGGCGCGCTGGCCAGTTCTTCTGCACTCGGCTTGGCGGTGCCGATGTCCATGCCGCGGTAGACCAGCGCGGAATCGACCGAGATGATTTCGGCCGGGATCGCGCTTGCGATCGCCAGCGCGGCCGCGGTCTTGCCGGAAGCGGTCGGCCCCATGATGGCTACCGCCAGCGGTTTAAAGTGATGCGATAAATCGGACATGCGTTACCTATATTGCGTGGGAGCGGATCAGGCGCACCGATGCGAAGATCGCCGCGCACAGCACGCAGACGATGACGGCCAGCGGCAGCACGGTGCCGTTGAAGGTCGCGCCAACCACGGTGCCGACGCCGAAGGCGAACGCCATCGTCAGCGCGCCCATCAGCCCGGCTGCGGTGCCGGCCTGCTGCGGGAACGGCGTGACCGAGCCCGATTGCGCGACCGGGAAGTTGATGCCGTGCGCGCCCATGGTCAAAAACATCGCCCCGGTGACCAGGGACCAGTGGGCGATGCCGAAGCCGACCGCGCCGAGGAACAGGGCGCCGGAAGCGAGCGATGCGGTGCTGCCGATGCGCAGCGTGACGGCGGGGCCGAACCTTGGCAGCAGGCGCCGGCAGACGATGGTGCCGCCCAGGTAGCCGGACACGCCGAACGCGAAGCAGAAGCCGAACCATTCGGTCGGTACGTGCAGCACCCGGATCAGCACCAGCGAGGAACCGGAAATGAAGGCGAACAGCGATCCGTACGAGAGCGCGCCGGGCAGGGCGTGCGCCCAGAATTCACGCGCGCCCAGCACCAGCCGGTAGTTGGCCACGAGGCCGGACAGGTCGGTGGCGCGGGGATTCTTGTGGATGTTGGTCTCGGGCAGGCGCAGCGCCACGGCGGCAAGCGCGCCTGCCGCCAGCAGCGACAGTGTGATGAAGGCGGCGCGCCAGCCGAACGTCACCTGCAGATACGAGCCGAGGATGGGGCCCAGCAGGGGCGCCAGCGCCAGCCAGCTACTGGCGCGCGCGATGACGTGGGCCGCATCGGCCGGTGCGTAGGCGTCGCGCACAATCGCCCGGGCAATGATGATGGCCGAGCAGCAGCCCAACGCTTGCAGGAAGCGCGCGACGATCAGCAAATCGATATTGTGCGAGGCCGCGCACAGCAGGCTGGCCAGCAGGTACAGCGCCAGGCCCACGAGCAGCACCGGGCGCCGCCCGAACCGGTCCGACAGCGGGCCGATGATCAGCTGGGCGCCGCCGAAGCCGATGACGAACATCGACAAGGTCAGCTGCACGGTCGATGCGGGCACGCCGAAGACATTGGCGAGGCTGGGCAGCGAGGCCAGGTACAGGTCGGTCGACAGCGGCTGCAGCATCAGGCAGGCGACGATCAGCGCCAGGACTGGCGCGTGCGCGTAGGCCGGCAGCGGGCGGGATGCAGCCGTCATCACTGGCCGCGCAGGAACAGCTTGTCGAGCGCGGAGATCTCCAGCTGCACCCAGGTGGGACGCCCGTGGTTGCACTGGTCGGCGCGTTCGGTGCTTTCCATCTGGCGCAGCAGGGCGTTCATTTCGGGCAGGGTGAGGATGCGGTTGGCGCGCACGGCGGTGTGGCAGGCGAGCGTACCGAGCAGTTCGTTGCGCCGCTCGATCAGCACGCGCGAGCCGCCGTATTCGCGAATATCGCGCAGCACGTCGCGCGCCAGGGTCTGGGCGTCGGCGTTCTTGAGCAGGGTCGGCACCGAGCGCACCGCCAGCGTGGTGGGCGAGAGCGCGGCGATGTCGAAGCCGAGCGCCCGCAACGTGTCCTGGTGTTCCTGCACGGTGCCCACTTCGACCGCGTCGGCGTAGAAGGTCACGGGAATGAGCAGCGACTGCACCTGCAGGTCCTGGCCGTCGACCTGGGCGTCGAGCGCGTTCTTCAACTGTTCGTACAGAATGCGTTCGTGCGCGGCGTGCATGTCCACCAGAACCAGCCCCTTGCTGTTCTGGGCGAGGATGTAGATGCCGTGCAGCTGCGCCAGCGCGAAGCCGAGCGGGTATTCGTCGTTCGACACCGGCGGGGCGACATAGGGCGTCACCGGCGCGGTGGCGGCGAACAGGGCGCCGTAGGAGTCGGCCGACTGGGCCACGCCGGGACTGTCGTAGCGGCTGCCGGCCGGGTAGGGCGAGGGCGAATAGGTGCTGCTGCTCGACAGGGCGGCGCCGAAGCTGGTCTGCTCGTGCGCGCGCGGCTGCCAGGCCGGCGGAGCGATTTCGGCGGCCGTCAGCGGGGCCGGCACGCTGCCATGCGCGGTGGCCGAGGTCGTCGCCAGCGCGCGCTGGACCGCGTGGAACACGAACTGGTGCACCGCGCGGCTGTCGCGGAAGCGCACTTCGATTTTCGACGGGTGCACGTTGACGTCGACCAGCGCCGGATCGAGGTCGAGCGCCAGCACGTACGATGGAAAGCGGTCGCCGTGCAGCACGTCCTGATAGGCGGCGCGTACCGCGTGGACCAGCAGCTTGTCGCGCACGAAGCGGCCGTTCACGTAAAAGAACTGGCCGTCGGCGCGCGCTTTCGAGGCGGTCGGCAGGCCGGCGTAGCCGTGCAGGCGCAGCGGGCCGGCCGATTCGTCGATCGGCAGGCGCGCTTCGGCAAAATCGCTGCCGAGAATGTGCGCGCTGCGCTTGGCCATTTCGCACACGTTCCAGTGGTCGATGGTGCGGCCGTTGTGCGAGAGCGAGAACGACACGTCGGGCCGGGCCAGGGCGATGCGGCGCACGACTTCGGCGCAGTGGCCGTATTCGGTCTGCTCGGACTTGAGGAATTTGCGCCGCGCCGGGGTGTTGAAATACAGGTCTTGCACGTCGATGGTGGTGCCGCACGGCCCCGACGAGGGCGCGACCGTGCCGTGGTGCGAGCCGACGATTTCCCAGGCGTGCGCGGCGTCGGCCGTGCGCGAGGTGATCGAGACGGCGGCCACGGCGGCGATCGAGGCCAGCGCTTCGCCGCGAAAGCCGAGCGTGGCGACGTTTTCCAGGTCGGTCAGCGAGGCGATCTTGGAGGTGGCGTGGCGCGCCAGGGCCAATGGCAGCTGGTCGGGTGAGATGCCGCGGCCGTTGTCGGTGATGGCGATGCGCTTGACGCCGCCTTCCTCCAGCTTGATCGAGATCTTGGTGGCCCCCGCGTCGAGGGCGTTTTCCAGCAGCTCCTTGACCACGGCGGACGGGCGTTCGACCACCTCGCCGGCGGCAATCTGGGAAATCAGCTGATCGGGGAGGGGCTGGATCGGACGGTGTGCGGGGACGGGGGCGTTCATTTGGAGGATTATATCGCCCTCTGTCGCCGCCCTTCGTCTGCGACCTGTCAATCTCCTCGGACGGGCAGGCGGCACGATGGCTTTTCATAGCGCGAGTGGTGGTATGATGCGCGCCTACCTTCTAGGAATAATATGGATCTGATGCAATTCTTCGACATGATTCTTCATGTCGATAAAACGCTGGGTGTGTTGCTGTCGCAGTATGGAATTTATGTCTACGCTGTGTTGTTCTTTATTATTTTCGCGGAAACAGGCCTGGTAGTCCTGTTTTTCTTCCCCGGCGATACCCTGCTGTTCATCGCGGGCGCTTTCTGCGCGACCGGCGAGATGAATTATGTGTTGCTGATGGCCTTGCTGATCCTCGCCGCCGTCACCGGGAACACCCTCAATTACTGGATCGGCGAAGCAATCGGCCAGCGCGTGTTCACCCACGATTACCGCTGGATCAACAAGGATGCCCTGCGCCGCACGCATGACTTCTTCGAAAAGCATGGCGGCAAGACCATCATCCTGGCGCGCTTCGTGCCGGTGGTGCGCACCTTCGCCCCCTTCGTGGCCGGCGTGTCCGACATGACGCATACCCGTTTTCAACTCTACAACATCACCGGCGCCGTCCTGTGGGTCACCGGCCTGGTGACCGCTGGCTATTTCTTCGGCAATATCCCGGTGGTGCGCGACCATCTGACGGCCATCGTGCTGTTCGGCGTGGGCGTTGCCGTGGTGCCGCTGGCGCTGGGCGGGCTGTGGAAAGTCGGCCGCCGTATGCTGAGCCGTTAGAAGCTGTTTCAACATGGCCATGGCGTTGTTGCAGCTCCTTGCCGTGCAGGCCAAGATGTTGTGAACGCGCGACGCTGTCGCGCGAAGTTTCCGCAAGGATTCAAGTTTCCCGGCCGCGGCGCCGATAACCAGACTGTAATTCTTACTTTCTGGATTCTCATGCGTAACCTGATCGCCCTGTTCGCTTGCAGCTTCGTCATGATGACCGCAAGCGCGAACGATCCCCATGCTGCCCCGGCTGCGCCGTCCGCGAGCGCGCCGGCCCATGGCGCCGCCGCTTCCGAGGCGTCCAGCGCGCCTGTCAAAAGCATCATTCCATCGATTAAGCCATCGATTTCGCCCGCCCAGGCCGCCGAAGCGCAGAAGGCCAGGGAAGACGAGGCCGAAGCCGAACTGTCGGCCAAGATCGCCACCCGCCTGGCGCAGATGCGCGCCAATCAGGCCGCCCGCGCGGCGGCCGCCGCCAAGGCCAGAAAGGCCGCCGATCTGAAAAAACAGCAGGCCGCGCTGGCCGCCGCCGCACCCGCACCCAAACCTTTTCATAGCGACACGTGGTCGTATGAAGGCGAGACTGGTCCGGCCAACTGGGGCAAGATCAATAGCGCCTGGGGCAAGTGCGGCAGCGGCAACCGCCAGTCGCCGATCGATATCCGCGATGGCATGAAGGTCGAGCTGGAACAGATCGTGTTCGATTACAAGCCATCCTCGTTCGCCGTGACCGACAACGGCCACACCATCCAGGTCGACGTCGCTGGCGGCAATATGATGTCGGTGGGCGGGCGCCAGTACGAACTGGTGCAGTTCCATTTCCACCGCCCGTCGGAAGAGCGCATCAATGGCAAGAGTTTCGAAATGGTGGTGCACATGGTGCACAAGGACCCGGAAGGCAGGCTGGCCATGCTCGCCGTGCTGCTCGAGCGGGGCAAGGCGCAGAGCACCATCCAGACCGTGTGGAACAACCTGCCGCTGGAAAAGAACGACACCGTGACGCCATCGATCGTGCTGGACGTGAACGATTTGCTGCCGGAAAAGCGCGACTATTTCACCTACATGGGGTCGATGACCACGCCGCCCTGCAGCGAGGGTGTGCTGTGGCTGGTGATGAAGCAGCCGATGCAGGCCGCACCGGCGCAGATGGCGCTGTTCAGCCGCCTGTATCCCCTCAATTCGCGGCCCATCCAGGCTGCCGCCGGCCGCGTGATCAAGGAATCGAATTAAATCTGTTCCAGCGTGATGACGTGCTCGCCATACCAGGCCGTGCCCGGCGCGATCTCGTAGGGTTCGATCAGCGCCGCTTCCACACACACGAAGCGGCGGTACTCGTCGTCTTGCATGTCCGATAGCGCGGCCGCGTCGGCCGCCCCCGGATTCCACACCACCGCATCGCGAAAGCCGCTTTGTTCCAGGCGCAGGCGGCTGCCTGGCGCGCTGATGGTGACCGGACCGCCGATGCCGCTGAAAATCCGGTCGATCTTGTCTTCCATGCGCAGCTCGCCTTCCTGCACGCCGGCGATGCGCACCTGGCTCAATTCCTCGACCTTGAAGTAGCTGTGCAGGGCGCTGGCAAACTCGAAACTTTCGCTGCCGTTGTTATGCACGTCCAGACCGATGCGCAGCTCAGGGCCGCGCACGGTCACCCGCAAGGTCAGCACGAAGTCGTGCGGCCACGAGCGTGCCAGCACCGAAGGCAGGTCGGCGCGGGTGAGGGTAAAGCGCGCAAAAGCGGCCCCTTCGGTCAGTCCGCTGTGGGTCATGCGCCAATTGCTGATGCGCGCGAAACCGTGGCGCATGCCGCGGCCGCGCTCGGCGAACTGGGGAAAAATGACCGGGACCCCGCCGCGGATGGCGCGGCTGCCGTCCAGCGCCGAACGGGTGCTGCAGAACAGGCGCTCGGCGCCGCCGGCGTTCCACGACACCAGCTGGGCTCCGTACAGGGTGACGATCGCTTCCGCGCCGTCGGGGGCAGTAATCTGGACAGCCGGCAGCGAGCCATAGTCGACCATCGCAATTGCGGTCATGCGGGATTCCTTCTTGTTGTTGGTGCGGGTTGTCGGGTCAGCTCAGGCGGCCCTTCGCCAGGGGCGGGTTGCGCGCGAAGTAGCGTTTGATGCCCTTGGTGATGGCATCGGCAATCTGGTCCTGATAACCATTATCGCGCAGGCGGGCTTCTTCTTCAGGGTTCGAAATAAACGCCGTTTCGATCAGGATCGACGGAATGTCGGGCGCCTTGAGCACGGCAAAGCCGGCCTGTTCGACCGCTCCCTTGTGCAGGCGCGCGATGCCGCCGATCTCGCCCAGCACGGCTTTGCCGAGTTTCATGCTGTCGTTGATCTGCGCCGTTGTCGACAAATCAAGCAGTACGCTGGCCAGCTGCCGGTCCTGCTGCTTGATGTTGACCCCGCCGATCGAGTCGGCCAGGTTTTCCTTGTTGGCCAGCCAGCGCGCGGCGGTGGACGAGGCGCCTTTTTCGGACAGCACGAACACCGACGAGCCGCGCGCGCTTGGTTCGACGAACGCGTCGGCGTGCAGTGACACGAACAGGTCGGCGTCCACCTTGCGCGCCTTTTCCACCCGGGTTCCCAGCGGCACGAAAAAGTCACCGTCGCGCGTGAGCATGACACGGAAATTCGGTAATTCTTCCAGCTTGAACTTGAGCCGCTTGGCAATTTGCAACACCAGATCTTTTTCGCGGCTGCCGGCGGCGCCGATCGCTCCCGGGTCCTCGCCGCCATGGCCAGGATCGAGGGCGATGGTGATGATGCGTACCACCTTGCCAAGCTTACGTTCGACCTTGGGCTCGTGCTTTGGTTCCGGTTTGGGCTCGACTTTCGCGATCGGCGGCGCGTCCTCGGCTGGGGCGTCCTCGGCCGGCGCGGGCGGTGCGGGCACGCCGGCCGGCGCATCCTGCGGCGACCATTCGCCTTTCTCGATCATGGCGGCGATCGGATCGACCGGGGCCACCGGGTACAGGTCGAAAATCAGGCGGTGCTTGTAAATGCCGACCGGCGCCAGGGTGAACAGTTGCGGCTTGACCTCTTCCTTCAGGTCGAACACCAGGCGCACCACGCCGGGCCGGTTTTGGGCCACCCGCACTTGCTTGATATACGGATCGCCCGACTGGATTTTTGCCACCAGGCTTTTGAGCGTTGAACTGAGCTCCAAGCCTTCGATGTCGACCACCAGGCGGTACGGATCGGTCACCATGAAGTGATTGACCTTCAGCTCGCTGTCGTTCTCCAGCGTGACGCGGGTGTACTCGGCCGCCGGCCAGACCCGCACGGCCAGGATCTGCGCCGCGCGCGCGGGCAGCACGGGCAGGACCGACAGCAGCAGCGCGCCGCCGGCTTTGAGCATGGTACGCCGGCTGACAGGGCCGGACATCAGGGTTTTGGTGCGAATTCGAGACGGTCGAGGCATAACAGACCCAGGTCGGACAACGCTTGCAATTCTACATCACGACCGGCGTTGGCGACATGCAGGGTGATATTCAAGTCCGGCGGCGGCAACACCGGAGCGGCCTTTTCCGGCCATTCGACGATGCAAATATTGTCGCCGTTGAAATCTTCGCGGAAGCCGGCATCGAGGAATTCTTCCGGGCTGGACATGCGGTACAGGTCGAAGTGGATGACGTTGACGGCGCGTCCGTTCAGGGTGACGCGGTAGGGCTCGGACAGGGTGTAGGTCGGGCTCTTGACCTTGCCTGCGTGGCCGGCGGCCTGCAGCAGCGCGCGCGTCAAGGCGGTCTTGCCCGCGCCCAAGTCGCCGTGCAGGTGGATCGCCAGGCCGGGCGCCAGCACGCGCGCCAGCGCGGCGCCCAGCGCGGCGGTGGCATCGTCATCGGGGAGGTGGGCTGTGAATTGCTGCATCGAATAGAATGTCGTGTTAAGTACCATTGTAGCTGTCAGCATGCCGTCTTCCGAAACCGACCTGAATGAACTCGCACGCGCGATCAAGGCGTGGGGGAAGGAGTTGGGCTTTGCCGACGTGCGCATCGCCGACGCCGACCTGCGCCATGCGGAAGCCGGATTGCAGGCCTGGCTGGACGCGGGCCATCACGGCGACATGGATTATATGGCAACTCACGGGATGAAGCGTGCCCGTCCCGCCGAACTGGTGCCGGGCACGGTGCGGGTGATCAGTGCGCGCATGGATTATCTGCCGCCCGCCACAGGGGCGCAGTGGCGCGAGCGCGAGCGTGCGCGCTTGCTGGAGCCGGGCGCGGCGGTGGTGTCGATGTATGCGCGCGGCCGCGATTATCACAAGGTGCTGCGCAATCGGCTGCAGCAGTTGGCCGAGCGTATCCGGGCGCGCACCGGGGAGCTGGGCTTTCGGGTATTCACCGATTCCGCGCCGGTGATGGAATTGCCGCTGGCCGAGCAGGCCGGGCTGGGCTGGCGCGGCAAGCATACCTTGCTGCTCAATCGCGAGGCCGGCTCGATGTTTTTCATCGGCGAGATTCTGGTGGACTTGCCGCTGCCGGCCGATCCGCCCACCGGGGCGCACTGCGGCCAGTGCCAGGCGTGCATCGAGGTGTGTCCGACCCAGGCGATCCTGGGACCGGGCAGGCTCGATGCGCGGCGCTGCATTTCGTATCTCACCATTGAACTGAAGGGCAGCATTCCGGTCGAGCTGCGCGCGATGATCGGGAACCGGGTGTATGGCTGTGACGATTGCCAGACTGTTTGCCCGTGGAACAAGTTTGCCCAGCGGGCGGTGCTGCCCGATTTCGACGAGCGCCACGGCCTGGGCGGCGCCGATCTGATCAGTCTGTTCGGCTGGACCGAAGAGGAGTTCAACCGGCGCATGGAGGGCAGCGCGATCCGGCGGATCGGGCATGAGCGCTGGCTGCGCAATATCGCCGTGGGGCTGGGCAATGCGGTGCGGGGGGACCTAGCCGTCGTGGCGGCGCTGCGGGCGCGTGCGGACCATCCATCGGCGCTGGTGCGCGAGCACGTCGAGTGGGCCTTGGCGCAGCACCGTTGTGACGCGCTAGAGGCGCTTCAGCCTTAACGCCGACCAGTCGCTATCGAGCGACATGATGGCCACCGTCGTCGCCCCATGCTCCTTGGCATAGCTGGCGATGCTGTCGCGGTTGATGTTGGTCGCCTTGGGCGCCGACTGCTTGAGAAAGCTGATCCACAGCGAACCCTTCTCGCCCAGCCGCTGCAAAGCCTGCGGAAAGTACTTCTCCAGCTCATCCTGATTGAGCGCGAACATCAGCACCACGTCCGCCTGGTCACCTCCGGCATCGAGCAGCGCCTGCGGCATCTGCGCGGCCACGCCGGGATGGGCTTCGCCGTTGAAAATCGCCATCGACTTGGCGTTTTTGAGATACATCCGGTCGGCTATCGTTTTGTCACTCATCTTCCTGCCCTTTTTGGATTGGCAAGGAAATTATGACCCCATCCGCTGGGGCAGGCGCGCACCGTTCCGTTCAGTATCTTTTGCTTACTTGAGCAAACCCGCCAGCTCGACCGCCGTCTTGACCTGCATCTTGTCGAACACGTGCGAGCGGTGCACTTCCACCGTGCGCATGCTGATGCCGAGCTCGTCGGCGATGACCTTGTTCATCTTGCCGGCCAAAATCAGATCGAGCACTTCGCGTTCGCGCGCCGACAGGGTGGCCAGGCGCGCCTGCACCGCCGCCCCCGCGCCGGCCCGGCGCGAGCCGGCCAGCGCTTCTTCGACCCGGTCCATCAGCTGGTTGTCGTTGAACGGCTTTTCGAAAAAATCGAAGGCGCCGCGCTTGAGCGTGTCGACCGCCATCGGCACGTCGCCGTGGCCGGTCAGGAAAATCACCGGCAGGCGCGCCGTCAAACCGCGTGCGCTGAGCTGGTCGAAGACCGCCACGCCGTTGATGTCGGGCATGCGCACGTCGAGCAGGACGCAGTCGCCTTCGGGATCGAAGCTGCCGCCGGCCTGGTCCAGAAAACCGCGTGCGCTGGCATGGCTGCACGCGGCGATGCCGCGCGAGCGCGCCAGCCAGGACAGCGAATCTCGGACGGCATCTTCATCGTCGACGATGTGCAGCATGGGCAAGCTCCTCTTATTGGTTTTGTGCCGGCAAGGTGAATGAGAATATCGTACCGCCATTTGGATTGTCGCGGTGGGTTAAGGTGCCGCCGTGAAATTCGATGGCGGTGCGGCAGATCGACAGACCCATGCCCATCCCTTCGGCCTTGGTCGAAAAGAAGGGCGAGAACAGCCTTTCGGCCACGTCCGGCGCGATCCCGTGGCCCTGGTCGATCACCGAGACCGTGACCTGACCGTCCTGCTCGCCCGCTTCGATGCGCAGCACGCGCCGTTCAGGCTCGATGCCCTGCATGGCTTCGATGGCGTTGCGGGTCAGGTTCAGCAGCACCTGTTCGAGCAGCACGCGGTCGGCGCTGACGGTGGGCAGGTCCAGCGGCATCGCGGTCTGGATGCCGACAAAGTATTTGCGGGCCTGCAGTTCGATCAGGGTGATGATGGCCTCGAGCAGGTCGGCCAGATTGACCGGCTGGCGCTCCGGTTCGCGCTTCTTGACGAACTCGTGCACGCTGCGGATGATCTGGCCGGCCCGGCGCGCCTGCGCGCTGGCCTGCTCCAGGGCCGGCTTGAGCAGGCCGGCATCGACTGCCTGGCCCTTGCCGGTGGCGCGCTCGATCACGTTCAGCGCGCCCGTGGTGTAGCTGGAAATGGCCGCCAGCGGCTGGTTCAGTTCGTGCGCCAGCATGGAGGATATTTCGCCCATGGTGGCCAGGCGCGCGCTGGCGTTGAGTTTTTCCTGTTGCTGGCGATTGAGTTCTTCGGCGCGCTTGCGGTCGGAAATGTCCAGGATCGAGCCCATCCAGCCGGTCTGGCGGCCGTCGCTGTCGACCAGCGGCGCTTCGAAGATGAGCACGGGAATGCGTTGCCCGTCCGGGCGCAGGAAGATGGTTTCGAATTGCGGGGTGACGTTGCCGGCCAGGACGGAGGCAAAGCGCTGCTGGTAGTCGGCCATGGCTTCCGGCGCCCAGTAGGGCATGGGCGGGGCCTTGCCGAGCAGTTCTTCCGGCGGCAGCCCGACGATCTGGCAAAACGCCGGGTTGACATAGGTGACGCGGCCTTCCAGGTCGCGCGCGCGCAGGCCCGTCACGAGGGAATTTTCCATGGCGGTGCGAAACGCCATCTGCTGGCGCAGCGCGCCTTCTGCGGCCAGGCGGCGCGCAATGTGGCGCCACAGCGCGATCAGGCTGGCCAGCAGGCCGAGCGCCAGCACGATGACCGAGCCGACCAGCAGATTGGGCAGCAGGCGCGGGGCGCCCTTGACGCTGTCGGTGTACAGATACAGGTTGGCGCCGGGCAGGTCGAGCGCGCGCTTGTGGGTGTAGACGCAGCGCCCGGGGCCGGCGGCGGCGCGCTTGGCGCGCACGGCGTCGTCGCGGTCGACCAGCGAAATGGCATTGTCCTGGGCGAACCACCATGGCACGGTTTCTTCCAGCAGGCGGGTCAGGCTGTAGGTGGCCACCAGGCCGCCGCTGCGGGCGCCGTCGCGCACCACCGAGACGTGGTAGTCGAGCAGGCCGGGGCCGTGGTTGTCGCCGTAGGGTTCGCTGTAGCGCCCGCGCGCCTGGCCGCGCGTGAGGTCGGCGGCCTGTTTGGCGCGCTCGGCCACGCCGGCCTGGTCACTGGCGCGCACACCGCTGGCCACCACCACATTGCCGTCGGCATCGATCCACGCCAGCCACAGCAGTTCGCGGGCGTTCTTGCGCAGCTGGTCCAGGCGGCTGCGCACGCTGGCCGCATCGAGCCCGCCGGCGATGTCGGCGCGCAGGGTGGCCAGCGCGTCTTCATTGCGGGTCAGTTCGAAGCGCACCGTCTGTTCGACCCACAAGGTGTCGGCGATCAGTTGTTCCTGGCGCTCGTTGGTTTCCATCTGGCGCGCCTGCCACGGCAGCCAGAACAGAATGGCGAGAAACAGCAGCACCAGCAGCACCGGCAGCAGCCAGCGCCACGGGCCGCCCAGCTGGATCGGACGGGCGAAGGAAACGGGTATTTTCATGCCGGAAGTGTGGCCCTTTCCAGCACGCAGGCGATTGTGGTTTTCCACAATTGCAATGCTGCGCAGCAATGTGCAGACTGGGTGGTAGCGTAGTGACAAGCGCTCATAATAATCACAGAACCGGAGACAAGCATGCAGATCAAATCATTCGTGGCCGCCCTGGCGGCGGCCGTCAGCCTGAGCGCCTTCGCCCAGGCGCCTATCGTCATCAAATTCAGCCACGTGGTCGCCACCGACACCCCCAAGGGACAGGCCGCCGAACGCTTCAAGGAATTGGCCGAAAAGGCCACCAAGGGGCGGGTGAAGGTCGAGATCTATCCGAACAGCCAATTGTACAAGGACAAGGAAGAGCTGGAAGCTTTGCAGCTGGGCGCGGTGCAAATGCTGGCGCCGTCGCTGGCCAAGTTCGGTCCGCTGGGCGTGAAGGAATTCGAAGTCTTCGATCTGCCGTATGTGTTCCCGGTGAAGCAGAGCCTGTACAACGTCACCGAAGGTCCGATCGGCAAGAGCCTGCTGCAAAAGCTGGAACCGAAGGGCATCACCGGCCTGGCCTTCTGGGACAATGGTTTCAAGATCATGTCGGCCAACAAGCCGCTGCACACCCCGGCCGATTTCCGCGGCCTGAAGATGCGCATCCAGTCGTCCAAAGTGCTCGACGCGCAGATGCGCGCGCTCGGCGCCAACCCGCAGGTGCTGGCCTTCTCCGAGGTGTACCAGGCGCTGCAGACGGGCGTGGTGGACGGTACCGAGAATCCGCCATCGAATATGTACACGCAGAAAATGCACGAGGTGCAAAAGCACGTGACCATGTCCAACCATGGCTATCTGGGCTATGCGGTCATCGTGAACAAGAAATTCTGGGACGGCTTGCCGGCCGATATACGCACTAGCCTGGAAACGGCGATGCGCGAGGCCACCACGTTTGAAAAAGCCATCGCCAAGCGCGACAACGACATGGCGCTGGAAGCGATCGCGAAGTCCGGAAAGACCACCATCTACACCCTGACTCCGGCCGAACAGGCGGCATGGCGCAAGGCCTTGCTGCCGGTGCATAAAGAGATGGAAGGCCGCATCGGCAAGGATTTGCTGAAGGCGATCGCCGCCGAAGTCAACAAGTAATCGCATCCTGTCCGCGGGCGGCGTCCGGCATGCGTGCCGGCGCGCGCCGCCCCACGCCTATCTCTTTCCCATTTCCCATATCTCTATGAAAATCCTCGATCGACTCGAAGAGTGGATCATCGCGACCCTGATGGGCGCGGCGACCCTCGTTATCTTTGTGGCGGTGGTGCACCGCTATCTGTCCGGCTTGCCCCTGGGGGCGGTGCAGGACGCGCTCATCCAGCTCAACACCAGCTGGGCTCAGGAACTGTGCATCTATATGTTTGTGTGGATGGCCAAGTTCGGCGCCGCTTACGGCGTGCGCACCGGCATCCACGTGGGCGTCGACGTGCTGATCAACCGCATGAAGGATCCGATGCGCAACAAGTTCATCGTGCTGGGCCTGCTCGCCGGCGCCTTGTTCACCGGCATCGTCGGGACCCTCGGCGCCAACTTCGTGCACGCCATGGCGCAGACCGAGCAAACCTCGGCCGACCTGGAATTGCCGATGTGGATAGTCTACCTGGCCGTGCCGCTGGGTTCCTACCTGATGTGCTTCCGTTTCCTCCAGGTGGCGGTGCAGTTCATCAAGACCGGCCACCTGCCCAAGCATGACCACTCGCACGTCGAGGGTCTGGAAGACGAAATCGCCGCCGCCAAGGGAGGTGCTGTATGAGTGCCCTGATTATTTTTGTCCTGCTGCTGGCGCTGATGTTGACCGGCATGCCGATCTCGATCTCGCTCGGCCTGACGGTCCTGACCTTCCTGTTTACCATGACCAGCGTGCCGATCGAGTCGGTGGCGCTCAAGCTGTTTACCGGCATCGAAAAATTCGAGATCATGGCGATCCCGTTCTTCATCCTTGCGGGTAACTTCCTGACCCATGGCGGGGTCGCCAAACGGATGATCAACTTCGCCACCTCGATGGTCGGCCACTGGCACGGCGGCCTGGCGCTGGCCGGCGTGCTGGCCTGCGCGCTGTTCGCGGCCGTGTCGGGCTCCAGCCCGGCCACGGTGGTGGCGATCGGTTCGATCATCCTGCCGGCCATGGTGCGCCAGGGCTATCCAAAAGGCTTCGGCGCCGGCGTGATCACCACCTCGGGCGCGCTCGGCATCCTGATTCCGCCTTCGATCGTGATGGTGATGTATTCGGTCACCACCAACACCTCGGTCGGTGCGCTGTTCATGGCCGGCGTGGTGCCGGGCGTCATGCTGGCCTGCCTGCTGGGCCTGACGACCTGGGTGCTGGCCAGGAAGAACAATTATCCGCGCATGCCGAAAGCCAGCTGGGGCGAGCGCTGGCTGTCGTTCCGCAAGTGCTTCTGGGGCCTGCTGCTGATCGTGATCGTGATGGGCGGCATCTACTCGGGCAAATTCACCCCGACCGAAGCGGCCGCCATGGCTGCCGTGTACGCCTGCTTCATCGCCGTGTTCGTGTACAAGGATTTGCGCCTGAAGCAGGTGGCCAAGGTGCTGCTCGATTCGGCGGCCATGTCGGCCATGCTGCTGTACATCATCACCAACGCCGTGCTGTTCTCGTTCCTGATGACCAGCGAAAATATCCCGCAAGCGATGGCCACCTGGCTCACCGCGCAAGGCCTGGGCAAGATCGCCTTCCTGCTGGTGGTGAACGTGTTGCTGCTGTTGGCCGGTAACGTCATGGAACCGTCGTCGATCGTGCTGATCATGGCGCCCATCCTGTTTCCGGTGGCGGTCAGCCTGGGCATCAATCCGATCCACTTCGGCATCCTGATCGTGGTGAATATGGAAGTGGGGATGTGCCATCCGCCGGTGGGATTGAACCTGTACGTGGCCTCGGGAATTACCAAAATGGGCATCTCGGAACTGACTGTGGCCGTTATGCCATGGTTGCTCACCATGCTGGGTTTCCTGGCCGTGGTCACCTACGTACCACAGATTTCCCTATGGCTACCGAACTTAATTTACAACTGAAATAATTTCAATTCGCGTATGAAAAAAGCCACAGTTTCCTGAATTAAATACGCTATGATGGGCACCTTTCCTGGCACCAGTATGGTGCGAAAGCAAGGGAAACCAGACATGTAGTTTGGGGGGAGTAGTAGATAAGAGCACGGTAGTCCATACCGGAGAACATCGAGGAGACGCGCGTTTTACAGAATGCTGTTGGCACTGACCAAACGGCCGAAAACGTGAACCAAATTTGGAACGCACCGGAAGGTGCGTTTTTTTTCGTCCGCGCCGTTCCCGATAACTTTTGTTTGGCTCCGCGAGACGCTACACTGTGACGATGAACCCTGAGCTTTTTTGCGCGATCGTGAGCGCCCCGTTCGGCGCCGTCGGCATCCGCACCGACGCTGGACTGGTGCGCGAGCTTGTGTATCTGCCGTCCCACTATGGTGAAAAGTCACCGGCAAATCCCGCCGCCGAGCTGGCCGCCGGGCAAGTGGCGCGCTATCTCGCCGATGCCGATTTCGCCTTCAGTTTGCCGCTGGTGAAGGCCGGCACGGCCTTCCAGCAAAAGGTCTGGGGCGCCATCAGCGCCATTGAGCGCGGCAAAGTCATGACCTACGGCCAGCTCGCCAAACAGATCGGTTCGGCGCCGCGCGCGGTCGGCCAGGCCTGCGGCGCCAACTGGTTTCCGCTGGTCATACCGTGCCACCGCGTTACCGCCAGCGGCGGCCTGGGCGGGTTTTCCAATCACGACGACGAAAACGGCTTTCATCTGGCGGTCAAGCGCTGGCTGCTCAAGCACGAAGGGGTCAGCAACAGTCCATGGCAGCAGCAGTCAATCTTCAGCTGATCGACGAATTCTGCGACGCCTTGTGGCTGGAGCAGGGACTGGCGAAAAACTCGATCGACGCTTACCGGCGCGACATGCGCCTGTTCGCGCGCTGGCTGGAGGTGACGCGGCCGGACCGGTCCAGCCTGCTGGATGTGCACGGGCATGATCTGGAGGCGTACTTTGCTGCCCGTCACGAAGAGACCAAGGCCAGCTCGGCCAACCGGCGCCTGTCGGTGCTCAAACGGTTTTATCAGCTGGCGCTGCGCAACAGGCAGATCGCCGCCGATCCCTGCCTGAAGATGGCCTCGGCACGGCAGGCCCAGCGCTTCGTGCACACCTTGTCCGAAGCCCAGGTCGAGGCCTTGCTGGCCGCGCCCGATGTGAGCACCCCGCTTGGTCTGCGCGAGCGCACCATGCTCGAGTTGATGTATGCCAGCGGGCTGCGGGTGTCGGAACTGGTGAGCCTGAAGATGGTCGAACTGAGTTTGAACGATGGCGTGCTGCGCATTACCGGCAAGGGCAGCAAGACGCGCATGGTGCCCTTCGGCGCCGAAGCGCGCCGCTGGATCGAACGCTACCTGGGCCAGGCGCGCGCGGTCATTCTCAACGGCCAGGTCGATGACGCGCTGTTTGTCACGGGGCGCGGCGGGCCGATGACGCGGCAAATGTTTTGGGTACTGATCAAAAAGCATGCGCTCAAGGCCGGCATCAAGGCGCCCCTGTCGCCGCATACGCTGCGGCATGCGTTCGCCACCCATCTGCTCAATCATGGCGCCGACCTGCGCGTGGTGCAGTTGCTTTTGGGACATTCCGACATTTCGACGACCCAGATCTATACCCATGTGGCGCGCGAGCGCATGAAGCAGCTGCACGCAGAGCATCACCCGCGCGGTTAATTCAAATGTAACGCGCATAAGTGCGTCATAATGGAGATGCAAGCGTTCCCGTTTCCGATAACCCAAAGAGGTGATACATGGCTAAGACTAATTTCCAATACGAAAAGCGACAGAGGGAATTAGAGAAGAAGAAAAAGGCGGAAGAAAAAGCCAGGAAGAAACTGGAAGCGAAGAACAATCCGGGCGGGGCGGAAGACGCGCCGGACGATGATGACGGCGAGCTTCCTTCGGCGCAGGATCAGGCGCAGGGCTAAGCGTCCCCGTCGTTCTTTGCGAACGCGGGGACCCCTACACAGCATGTTCAGGATGGGTCCGCGCGTTCGCGAGGACGGCCGCTCAGGCGACTTCTACCAGTTTCCCTTCGACCGCCTCGGCTTCCTCCGTCCCCCTGAAATAGCGCGCTGCGCGCTTGCCCAGGTTATCCAGATAGGTGTATGCCACCGGCACCACCACCAGGGTCAGCAAGGTCGAGGTGATCACGCCGCCGATCACCGCGCGCCCCATCGGCGCCTGCGATTCGCCGCCGTCGCCCACGCCGATGGCCATCGGCAGCATCCCGAATACCATCGCCAGCGTCGTCATTAAAATCGGCCGCAGCCTGACCTGGCCGGCTGCGAGGATCGCCTCGAACTGGCTCTTGCCGCCGCGCTGGCCGTGATTGGTGAAGTCCACCAGCAGGATGGCATTCTTGGTTACCAGCCCCATCAGCATGACCACGCCGATCACCGAGAAAATGTTCAAGGTGCTGCCGGTCACCAGCAGCGCAATGAGCACGCCGATCAGCGACAGCGGCAACGACACCATGATGGCGATCGGCTGCAGGAAACTGCCGAACTGCGACGCCAGCACGAGATAAATGAAAATCACCGCGATGCCGAGCGCCGTGGCCGCGCCGGCCATGGTTTCCTCCATTTGCTGGGCATCGCCGCCCACGTCGAAACGCACGCCATCGGGCAGCGCGATGTCCTTCATGGCCTGCTTGACGTCGCTGTCGACGTCGCCGCCCGGCCGTCCCTCGACGCCGGCGTACACGGCCACGCGCCGTTCCAGCGCCTGGCGCTTGAGCACCTGCGGACTGGTCGACGGCACGAACTCGACCACCTGGCGCAGCGGCACCATGATCGGGCTGCCGGCGGCGTCGCGGTTGCTGGAGGCGACCGACAGGTCGGCCAGGTCGGCCACCTTCTGGCGCCCCGATTTGGGCAGCTGCACGTTGACGTCGTAATTTTGCCCGTCCGGCGCCAGCCAGCGGCTGATCTGCTCGCCCGCGACGAAGGGCCGCAGCGCGCTGCCGATTTGCTGGGTCGACAAGCCCAGGTCGCTGGCCAGTTCATTGTTGATCTTGACCACGGTGGCGGGATTGGCGCCTTCCTGGCTGTATTCCAGATCCGCCACGCCCTTGATGGCGCGCATCTTGTCCATCAGCTTGTGCGCCACGTAATCGAGCTTGGCTTCGTCGCGGCCGAGGATGGCGATGAAGATGGGTTTCCAGCCGACCGACATGGTAATGCCGGCAATCGGCTGCAGGCGCTCGCGGATGGCTTGTTCAAGCTGCTTTTGCGAGCGCCGGTGCGTGGCGCCGGCATCGGTCAGCTTGAGGTTCAGTTGCGCGGTGTTGCGGCCGTCGTAAGTGCCGACGATGGTGCTGACATGGCTGATCTCCTTGAACGGCTGGAGCGCCGCTTCGATCTGCTGCACCTTGCTGTCGGTGTACTGCAGGCTGGAGCCGACCGGGGTCTTGAAGTGCAGCTGGATGGCGCCGTTGTCGGTTTCCGGGAACATTTCGCCGCCGATCAAGGGCATCAGCGCCAGGCTGCCGGCGAACAGGGCCAGCGCCAGCGCCAGCGTGCTCTTGCGCCAGCGCAGGGCGCTGCCCAGCACCTTGCCGTACCAGACGTGCACACGGTCGATGGCGCGCTCGATGCGCTCCATGATGTGGCCCAGCCACGGCACGTATTTGAAGCGGTCCTTGACCGGATCGCGCCACACCGACGAGAGCATGGGGTCGAGCGTAAAGCTGACAAACAGCGACACCAGCACGGCCACCGCCACGGTGATGCCGAACTGCAGGAAGAAGCGCCCGATGATGCCGTCCATGAAGGCCACCGGCACGAACACGGCCACGATGGCGAAGGTGGTCGCCATGACGGCCATGCCGATTTCATTGGTGCCGTCGTTGGCGGCCTGCAAGTGGTTCTTGCCCATGCCCAGGTGGCGCACGATGTTTTCGCGCACCACGATGGCGTCGTCGATCAGCAGGCCGATGCACAGCGACAGTGCCATCAGGGTCAGGAAGTTCAGCGTGAAGCCGAAATATTTCATGGCGATAAAGCTGGCCATGACCGAAATCGGCAAGGTGAGACCCGTGATGACGGTGCTGCGCCAGGAGTGCAGGAACAGGAACACGATCAGCACGGTCAGCAGCGCGCCTTCGACGATGGTGCCCTTGACGTTGTCGAGCTGCTTTTGCACGCGCTCGGACTGGTCTTCCAGCACCGTGAAGTGCAGGTCGGCCGGCATGGCTTTCTTCATGTCGGCCAGCGCGCGCTGGATGCCGTTGCCGACCTCGACCACGTTGGCATCCTGGATCTTGGTCACTTCCATGACGATGGCGCGCGTCCCGTTCAGGCGCGAAATCGACATTTCCTCCTGCTCGCCATAGACCACGTCGGCCACCTGCTCCAGGTACACCGGTCCGCTGGCGCGGCGCGCCACGATGATCTTGTTGAAGCCGCGCGCATCCTTGATCTTGCCTTCGACCCGCACCAGCCGTTCGGCGGCGCCGTAGCTGATGTTGCCGGCCGGCAGATTGGCATTGGTGGTCTGCACCGCGCGCAAGACTTCATCGACGCCGATATGCTGGGCCGTCATGGCTTCCGGTTTCAGGCTGATGAGTATCTGGCGGTTGGTGCGGCCATTGATGC